>SLSQ01000276.1 GCA_007130355.1 Trueperaceae bacterium | reverse complement strand
CTGGCCGAGAAGATCGCCGCCGACGGCGAGGGCGCCACGACCCTGATCCGGGTGCGCGTCGACGGCGCCCGGGACGAGGCCGACGCCCGCACCGCGGCACGGGCGGTCGCCGGCAGTTCGCTCGTGAAGACGGCGGTGCACGGACGCGATCCGAACTGGGGGCGGATCCTCTCCGCCGTCGGCCAGACCGGCGTGCTCTGGGACGCGTCGTCGGTGCGGATCGCGCTGCAAGGCGCCACCGTGTTCGAGGACGGCGCCCCTCGCGCCTTCGACGCCGAGGAGGTGTCGAAGGCGATGGACGCCGACGCCGTCGCGATCGAGGTGGACCTGGCCGCCGGTCGGGCGTCGGCCCGCGCCTGGGGGTGCGACCTGACCGACGGCTACGTCCGCATCAACTCCGACTACACCACCTGACGCCCGCCCCCTTCGGGACGAGCGACGCCCGGACGAATCCGACCGTCCGGGCGTTCGTCGTGCGGGCGGGCGCTGTGCGTGAGGGCGCTGTCCGGGCGGCCGGTCAGCGCTTGCGTCGGTTGGCGATGTGGATCGCCTGTCCGTGCGCGTGCTCGGCCGCCTCCATGATCCCCTCGGAGAGCGTCGGGTGCGGGTGCTGCGTGAGGGCGACGTCCTCGAGCGTGGCGCCCATCTCGATCGCGAGGGTCGCCTCGGCGATCAGATCGCCGGCGCCCGGCGCGACGATGTGCGCTCCGAGCAGCACGTCGGTGGCGGCGTCCCCGACCAACTTGACGATGCCGGCGTCGACCCCGAGGCTGGCGGCCCGCCCGCTGGCGGCGAGGGGGAAGGTGCCGACGCGGACCTCGTACCCCGCCTCCTTCGCCTCCGCCTCGGTCATGCCGACCGCGGCGAGCTCGGGGTTCGTATAGATCACGGACGGCACCACGGTGTCGTAGGCGGCGGGCCGGCCGGCGGCGTGCTCGGCGGCGACCAGGCCCTCCTTCATCGCCTTGTGCGCCAGGAGCGGTCCGCCGGCGACGTCCCCGATCGCGTAGACGTGCGGCACGTTCGTCCGCAGGTGGGCGTCGACCGGCACGAAGCCGCGTTCGTCGGTCTCGACCCCGGCAGCGTCGAGACCGAGTCCGCCGGAGTTCGGACGCCGTCCCACCGCGACCAGGATCTTGTCGACGGCGATCGTCTCCTGCGCTCCGTCGGCGTCCTCGAGGACGACCTCGGTGCCGTCCTTCGTCGCCTTCTGGGAGGCCGCCTTGGTGCCGGTGCGGATCGTCACGCCGCGCGCCTCGAGCGCCTTGTGCAGCGCCTTCGACGCGTCCCGGTCGGCGGTCGGCACGATCCGGTCCATCATCTCGACGACGGTCACCTCGGCCCCGAGGGCGGCGTAGACGTCGGCGAACTCGAGCCCGATCGCGCTGCCGCCGATGGCGAGGAACCGCTTCGGCACCTCCGGAACCTTCAGCGCCCCGGTCGAGTCGACGATCCGGTCGCCGTCCGGCTCGAAGCCGGGCACCTCGATCGGCGAGGAGCCGCTCGCCACGATCGCCTTGTCGAAGGTCACCGTCCGGTCGCCGACCGTCAGTTCGTGCGCGCCGGCGAAGCGAGCCTCGCCCTCGATCAGATCGACCTTGTTCCCCTTGAAGAGCATCTTCACGCCGCCGGTCATCTTCGCGACGACGCCGTCCTTCCACGACGCCATCGCTTCGAGGTCGATCTTCGGCTCGCCGAACGACACCCCGAAGGAGCTCGCGTCGTGCGCGCCGTCGAGTTCGTGCGCCACGTGCAGGAGCGCCTTGGTGGGGATGCAGCCGACGTTGAGGCAGACCCCCCCGACGGCGCCCTTCTCGACCACGGCGGTCCGCACGCCGAGCTGCGCCGCGCGGATGGCGGCGTGGTAGCCGCCCGGGCCGGAACCGATCACGATCAGGTCGTAGTCCATGAGGATCCTTCCTCGCGGGGCCGTGGGGCCCGCGATCGTGCGTCCCCGTCGGCCTCGTCGGCCACGGGACGCGTGCGTCGCGGCCAGTCTACCCCCGCGCGTCGTCCGCTCCCGAACGACGCTGGTACCGTACCGGGCATGAGCGACGCCCCCGACGCCGCGCCCGTCGCGCGCCACGAGACGCAGGTTCCGCACGAGGACCTCACGGTCGCGATGCTCCCCCATCCCCGCGATCCGTTCGACGCGGTGGTCCGGTTCGCGTACGGGTTCGACGGCTACGCCCGCTTCGGCACCCGTCTCTGCGGCGAGATGGCGAACCGAGCGCTGAGCCACACGATCGAGACCGGCCGCGTTCCGGAGTGGCTGGCGCACGACCTGGATCGCCTGCGCGCCTGCGTCTGGTTCGAGGCGCGGCGCTGGATCGTGCTCGAGCGGGAACCGGACACGCGCTCGCTCCTCTACCTGCGCCTCCTGATCGACGCGATCCGGGAAGCCCTCGAGGCGCGGGACGCCGACGTTTGACACCCCGAACGCCCCCGGCTACGATGCCGTGATGCCGCACCGCCCGCAGCGACTAACGGGACCGGGGCGCGGCGCGCGCTGAGCGCGTCGCTCGCGTCCCGTGCCCGCGCCCCGGCCGTCCGGTCGGGGCGCGGTCGTGTCTCGCGCCCCCCAGGGGCGGGACGCGACCCCCT
>SLSQ01000094.1 GCA_007130355.1 Trueperaceae bacterium | reverse complement strand
GAGGAAGAGGGCTGAGCGTGCTCGTCGCGAGCGTGATGCTCGCGACGAGCCTTGCCGTACGCCGAAGTCAGCCCGCCCCGTACTGGACCTCGCCGGCGTAATCGACCATCCATCGGATGCCGTAGCGGTGGACGCACGAACCGAACAGTTCGGACCAGGCGACCTTCGCGAGCGGCATCGACTCCGTGCCGCCCTCCGCGAGCGCGGCGAACACTCGATGGGCCTCGTCGGCGTCGTGGGCGGCCAGGTGGATCTCGACGTTGGTGCCGACGACGTGGTTCTCGAGGTACGTGCCGGAGAGGTCGGAGCCCATCAGCACGGTCTCGTCGGCGATCTTGAGCGAGACGTGGGCGACCAGATCGGCGTCGGGCGTGCCCATGTCGCGGCCACTCGTGTCCATGTCGCGGTACCGGATGATCTCGGGCGCCTCGCCGCCGAACACCTGGTGGTAGTAGGCGAACGCTTCTTCCGCGTTTCCGGCGAACATCAGGTAGGGGGTGGCTCGCTTCATGCAGGGCTCCTCACGCGTCCGGGTTCTCGTCGGGGATCGCTTCAGGTCGGGTCGTCGCCTCGGTCCAGGACCTCCTTCCAAGCGGTAGTAGGGCCGCGTCCAGCGCGTGCCGTCCGGCCACCGTCAGCGCGAGGTCGACGTCGGACCGCAAGGTAGATACGTGGAACCACACTCAGTGGTGACGACACCAAGAGGGCCGTAGGCGCCGAGCCGGATGGGGGGCCGAGGTCGTGACCACGAGGCGGCGGTGCTGGTGGATGGCGATCCATTCATGTTGATGTGTGTCAATATGAACGCGGAGGTACGGCCATGCCCGCTGCACACGGTACGGACATCACGCTGCTCGACTTCTTCAAGGCGCTCGCCGACGCGAACCGGCTCAAACTGATCGGCGTCTTGGCGCACGAACCACGCTCGGTCGAGGACCTCGCGGCCGCGCTCGACCTCGACTCGTCCACCGTGTCGCACCACCTGAAGCGTTTGGCGCGCGTCGGACTGGTGAGCGCACGTGCCGAGGGTCCGTACAGCGTCTACACGCTCGACCTCGAGGCGCTGCAGTCGATGGCGCGCGAGCACCTCGCCGAGGAGGCGCTGCCGCGCCTCGCGGGCGACGCCGACCTCGGCGCCGGCGACCGCAAGGTGCTGGCGACCTTCACCGACGAAAGCGGCCGCTTCACGGCGTTCCCGAGCCAACGCAAGAAGTACCTGGTGCTCGTGCGGCACACGCTGCAGGCGTTCGAGCCGGGCGAGGTGTACGACGAAGCGCAGGTGAACGAGCGGCTCGCGCGGTTCCACGACGACACGGCCCGCCTGCGCCGAAGTCTCGTCGACCTCGGGTACATGCGGCGTGATCGCGACGGAGGACGGTACTGGCTCGAGACCGCGTAGGAACGCGGACGTCCCGGCTGCCGATCGATCGGCCCACGGAGCGATGCGCTTCCATCCGTAGGATGGGACGTGACCGTGTTCGTAGGGGCCGTTTCGATCGGCGTCTTCGCGTGGATCGCCTACGTCGTCTTCGGTGGGCTTCGGATTCCCGAGCACCTTCGGCGCGTGCTCACCGAGGTCGTCGAGTGGGACCTGCCCGAGCTCGTCGAGGGCCGCTCCGGCTTCGCCCGGTCCGGAGCGCTCCGGCTCTGGTACGAAGGCCTCGACCCGAAGGCTCCGGAAGAGGGAACCGTTCTCCTACTCATGAGCATGGGCGGCGGCGCCCTCATGTGACCCCGCGCGTTCGTGGACGATCTGCTCGGCGCGGGGTACCGGGTCGTGCGCTTCGACCCACGCGAGACGGGCCGTTCGGACCGGGTCGAGGACTGGCGGCGGACGGACGCCTTCACCGTCGTCGACGTCGCCCGACGTCACCGACGCGTCCCTGCCGGGCCTCACGACGCGCTACCTCTTGGCGTCCGCCTGGAAGGGACTTCCGCTGCTTCGCTACCGGATCGCGGGGGCGAGAAGAACCTCGTCATGGAGCGGGTGGCGAAGGCGCTCGCGGCGGGGGAGCACCTCAGCCCCGAACAGGTTCGGAACCTGGGTCGCCAGGTCCTGTACGACCACCGGAATCGGCGCGGCGTGAACCTGGCCGCCTTCTTCTTCCGTCACCAGGTCGCGGCGGCCTCGACGTCACCTCGCGGCGCGGGTCTCGGACGGCTCGAGGTGCCGACGCTCGTCGTTCACGGAGAGGACGATCCGACCTTCCCGGTCCAGCACGGTCGACGGCTCGCTGCGACCGGGCCGGGCGCCCGTGGCTCGCGCCTCCAGGGCACCGGGCACATGTTCCCGTACCCCGACATGGACGCCGTGACCCACGCGATCGTCCGGCACCTTCGGCGTGCCGGCGACGGCGCCGACTGGGCCGGTCGGTCCGAACGAACGATCAATACTTAAGCCGCGACTTGACTTTCGCCGCGCGTTCCCCGATACTCCGATGCATGCACGCGCACACGGGAACCAGCGACCAGGCGTTCCAGGCACTCGGTGACGCGACGCGGCGCGCGATCGTGGCGCAGTTGGGTCACGGACCGGCGTCGGTGAGCGAACTCGCCGAACCGTTGCCGATCAGCCTGGCGGCCGTGGTGCAGCACGTGCAGGTGCTCGAGG
>SLSQ01000249.1 GCA_007130355.1 Trueperaceae bacterium | reverse complement strand
GGCCTCGGTCTGTTCATCTTCCAGATCGACGGCTACTTCGACCAGTACTCCTGGAAGAGCGACCCCGACAACACGTCGACCATGGCGTTCGGCGTCGACCTGGAAGCGGAACTGTTCCGCGCCTTCAGCGTCGGTGGCTACTTCCACCAGGTCTCGATCGAGGGCGACACGGTGTCGAGCAACGCCGCCACCGAGCGTGACGACTCGTACGACAGCGCCTTCGGTGCCTTCCTCGGCCACGACGGCGACGCCGACAACGCGCTCGTCCCGAACCTGAACCTCACCTTCGAGTTCGACCGCATGTACGACGACGCCGAAGAGGGCTACAGCACCCAGCGCATCTTCGCGGGCGCCGACTACAGCCTCGAAGTGTCGATCGTGACGGTCACCCCGTACGCCGAGTTCGAGACGGTCAGCTTCGCCGACCCGGCGAACAACTCGACCGAGATCGCGGCCGGTACCGGCATCGCGACCGCTCCGCTCGACATCTTCTTCCGCCCGAGCCTCGAAGCCGCGGTCAACTACCGCCAGGGCTCGTACGGTGAAGACGCGTTCAGCGGCAACGCGCTGCAGTACGCCGTCGGCCTCAACCTCGGCGAGTTCCTGTTCGAGTACAGCAGCCTCAGCGCTCGCTACACCTCGTTCAGCGGCACCAACGTGAACTGGGCCAGCCCGTCCAGCTCGTTCGTGGACGTCGGCGAACGCCAGAGCAGCATCAGCGGCTACGAAGTCGAGTGGAACTACTTCGACCTCATGTTCGCCTACGGCGTGTACGTGAACAACGTGGACACCTCGACCGACGGCTACGACGTCGCGCAAGGGTTCTCGGTCAGCTACTCGGTCGACTTCTAAACCGAGTCGCACCCGAGTCACGAGAACGGCCCCACCTTCGGGTGGGGCCGTTCTTCTGGGTCCGCGAGCGGGGTGCAGCCCGGTTCATGGGGCGAGGACGCGTAAGGTGCCCGGCCGCACCGCGAGCTCGAACCGTGCGCACGGCGCCTGGATCTCGCCCTCCGTGTGCCAGGTGCGCGGCTCGCTCCAGCGCATCGTGACCGTGCCGCCCGAGTACGTGGCGACGCGGCGATCGCCCACGTGCCGGCCCGCCATCAGCTTCGGGAGCAGGATCGGGACGTCGCGCCGGCATACGCGCTTCGCCAGGACGATCTCGAACCGACCGTCGTCGATCCGTGCCGCGGGCGCGAAACGGAACGATCCACCGGTGCGCGGTCCGTTCTGCGTCGAGACGAGCAGCGACGGACCCTCGTACCGGAGGGCGCCGTCCACCTCGAGGCGCACCTCCGCCAAGCGCAGGTCGCGAAGGCTGACCGCCACCGACCAGAGGTAGGCGCCGAGGCCCGCGAGCGGGCGCGGCGCCTCCACGACCCGTCGCCCGACCTCCGCGTCGAAACCGACCCCCACGGCGTTGACGAACGGGACGCCGTTGCAGACTCCGGTGTCGACCGTCCGGACCCGGCCCTCCAGCAGCGCCGAGACCGCAGCCGCGATCCCACGCCGGGGAAGACCGAGCGCGTGCGCGAAGTCGTCGCCCGAGCCGGTGGGCACGATGCCGACCGTCCGGGCGGTGCCCACACAGGCCGCCGCCACCTCGTGCACGGTCCCGTCCCCACCGATCGCGACCACGGTCGCGTCGTCCGGCAGGGTGCGGGTCAGTGCGGTGGCGTGACCCGGGCGTTCCGTGGTCCAGACGCGGGCGCAGCGCCCGTGCGCCTCGAGCGCCGCGCGGACCCGCTCGGCGGTGCTCCGGCCACGTCCGCGCCCCGCGGCCGGATTGTGGATCAGGTGCAGCATGAGGGATCGTACCCGGCGCCGACGGTATGCTCGCGGCATGCCGACGAGCGCCGAACTGTTCGACCTGGACCGGGTGCCGGCGCCGCTGCGGTCGCTGCTCGCACCTGAACGGCCGTGGGAGGTCCTCGCGGCCCTCGACGGCTTCGTCGCCGCGGTCGAGGACGGTCGCGCCGGAACGGTGCACCCGACCGCCATCGTCGAGGGGCCGGTGCACCTGGCCGCGGGCGCGGCGATCGGACCGTTCGCGTGGGTCCGTGGACCGGCCTGGATCGGTCGCGACGCGCAGGTCGGCCACGGCGCCCTGCTCCGCGGCGGCTGCGTGCTGGCCGACGGCGCCACCGTCGGTCACGCCAGCGAAGTGAAGCGGTCGCTCCTGCTCGCGGGTGCGGCGGCGCCCCACTTCGCCTACGTCGGAGACAGCGTGCTCGGATCGGGCGTGAACCTCGGGGCGGGCACGAAGCTCGCGAACGTCAAGACCGGCGGCACGGTGCGCGTCGACGGGCAGGACACCGGCCTCCGCAAACTCGGATCGCTGATCGGCGACGACGTGTTCGTCGGCTGCAACGCCGTCCTCGCACCGGGGACGATCGTGGGTCGACGCACCGTGATCTACGCCGGTGCGGTCGTGCGCGGCACGATGGGGCCCGACCGCATCGTGAAGCACCGGCCGGTGGTCGACGTGGTCGAACGGACCGACGCCTCCTGACGACCTGCCCACGGGGTAGCGAACGTCGCGGCCGGCCCCAGGGGCCGGCCGCGACGTCGTGCGGGATGCTGCGATCAGGCCGGTTCGATCAGGCCG
>SLSQ01000305.1 GCA_007130355.1 Trueperaceae bacterium | reverse complement strand
CGGGCGGAGGCGCGGATCGAGGCGCTCGCCCGGGCGGTCCGCGACGCGGCGCGCGAGGCGGGCCTCATGGGGCCCTCGTCGGTGTTCGCCGGCGTGCACGACCTGGTCGCCGACGGTCCGGGCGCGCGGGCGGCGCGGCGCCGGACGGCCGAGGCGTTCGGCCTCCCGGAGGCGGCGGTGCGGGTGGTGCACGACATGCGGCTGGCGTACCGCTCGGCGTTCGAACCGGGGGAGGGCCTCCTCGTGTACACCGGCACCGGGGCCATCGCGGTCCACGTGCGGGCGGACGGCGAGCTGGTCCGGGCGGGCGGGCACGGCCCGTGGATCGACGGGGCGGGCGGCGGGTTCTGGATCGGCTCGCGGGCGCTGCGGAGCGTGCTGCGGCGGGCCGACCGGTGGGGACGGCCGGCCACGGGCCCGCTGGCGGAGGCGCTCCACGCGGCGATCGGCGCGCACGATCCGGTCGAGATCCGGACCTGGGCCGAACGCGGCGGGACGCGGGCGGTCGCCGACCTGGTGCCGGCGGTGCGCCGGGCGGCGTCGGCGGGGGACCCGGACGCGAACGCGATCGTGACGCGGGCGGGCGCGGAGCTGGCACGGTTGGCCGACGCGTTGACGGTCCGGGTGGGGCCGCTTCCGGTCGGTCTGGCGGGGGGCGCCTCCGGGCTGGGGCCGCCGCTGCGCCGCGCGTTGGTCGCCGCCCTGCCGCCCGGCACCCAGGTGCGGATGGCGGAGCGGACGCCGGTCGAGACGGCCGCGGTGCTGGCCTCCCGCGCCCTGACGCCACGGTCACCGGCTCCCGCCTGAACGGCGTCCGGCCCCGCCTCGGGGGCGCCCTTGCGTTCGTTTTGTATACCGTATACGATCGTGACGAGGCACCGAACCCCGACCCCAGAAGGAGGTCCGCCATGATGGATCCGTTCGTTCCCTACGACGTCACGCCGTACTCCGACTTCTCCGACCCGAACGTCGTCGCCGCCTTCCGTGGCGAGCTCACTGCCGTCCGCGACCGACTGGGGCAGGACTGGCCGCTGATCATCGACGGCGAGCCGGTCACCACCGGCTCCTGGATCGAATCGACCGACCCGTGCGCCCCCGGCCGCCGGGTCGGGCGCGCCGCCGCCGCCGGACCCGATCAGATCGAGGCGGCGTTCCGCGCCGCCGAGCGCGCCCAGGCGTCGTGGGGCGCCCTGCCCGCCGCCCACCGCGCCCGCGCGGTCGTGAAGCTGGCCGCCGTGATGCGGCGCCGCACCTGGGAGCTGAGCGCCTGGGAGGTCTTCGAGGCCGCCAAGAACTACCGCGAGGCGGAGGCGGACGTCGCCGAAGCGATCGACTTCTGCGAGTACTACGCCCGCCAGGCGATGGAGCTCGACGACATCGTGCCCACCTACCCCTACCCGGGCGAGGAGAACACCGCCACCCTGCAGCCGATCGGGGTCGGCGTCGTCATCCCGCCGTGGAACTTCCTGCTCGCGATCCTCACCGGCACCGTGGTCGGCCCGGTCGTCGCCGGCAACGCCGTGATCATTAAGCCCAGCCCGAAGACCCCGATCATCGCGTCGCTGTTCATGGACATGCTGCACGAGGCCGGCTTCCCGCCCGGCGTCGTGAACCTGCTCACCGGCGAGGACGCCGTGCTCGGCGACGCCCTGGTCGACGACCGCCGCACCCGCTTCGTGAACTTCACCGGCTCCGTCGCGACCGGTTTGCGCATCCACGAACGGGCCGCCAAGGTCCAGCCCGGTCAGCACCACCTCAAGAAGACCTTTCTCGAGATGGGCGGCAAGGACGGCATGATCGTCGACGAGACCGCCGACCTCGACGCCGCCGCCGACGCCGCCGTCGCCGGGGCCTTCGGCTTCCAGGGCCAGAAGTGCAGCGCCATGAGCCGGCTGATCGTGGTCGACGCCGTCCACGACGCGCTGGTCCAGAAGGTCGTGGAACGCACCAAGCTCCTCGAGGTCGGTCCCGCCGAGGAGAACGCCGACGTCTGCGCCGTCATCGACCGTGCCCAGTTCGAGAAGATCTCCTCCTACCTCGAGACGGCCGCGCAGGAGGGCGAGGTCCTGCTCGGAGGGGGCCCCGCCGCCGGCGCCGGCGAGCAGGGCGGCTGGTACCTCCAGCCCACCCTCGTCGCGGACGTCGCGCCCGACGCCACCATCGCCCAGGAGGAGATCTTCGGTCCGGTCGTCGCCATCCTGCGCGCCCGCGACTTCGACCACGCGCTCGAGATCGCCAACGGCACGCCGTACGCCCTGACCGGCGGAGTCTTCACCCGCCTGCGCTCCCGCATCGAGCGGGCGCGGCGCGAGTTCCGCACCGGCAACCTCTACGTGAACCGCAAGATCACCGGCAGCCTGGTCGGCATCCAACCGTTCGGCGG
This sequence comes from Trueperaceae bacterium, assembly GCA_007130355.1. Lineage (GTDB taxonomy): Bacteria > Deinococcota > Deinococci > Deinococcales > Trueperaceae > SLSQ01. Next base: position 228 of record SLSQ01000305.1, on the reverse strand, counting down.
CTTCGACATGAGCGGAACCAACGCCAAGGCCGGCGGGCCGGACTACGTGCGCCTGTTCCTCGAGATGAAGACCGTCACCGAGCGGTTCTGAGGCCGGTGGAGCCGCCTGCGGACGGCGGGGCGGCACGCGCCGACACGGCGACCGACGCCGCCCTGCCCCGCCCGCCCACCGTCGCCGCCGAGGTCCACGCGCGGCTCCGGGCGCGCCTGCTCCACGGAGCCTGGCCG
>SLSQ01000029.1 GCA_007130355.1 Trueperaceae bacterium | reverse complement strand
GTGCGCGCCGACCTCGCCGACCTCGACCGGGCGCGCGCCGCGGTCCACGAAGCGGCCGACGCCCTCGGCGGGCTCGACGTGCTGGTCGGCAACGCCGGCGGCGGACGCCGGCACCGGATCGACGAGGACGACGCCGACGCTTGGCGGGCCGCCTGGCACGAGGTGCTGCACCTGAACCTCACCGTACAGGCCGAACTGGCCCACGCCGCCGCCCGTCGGATGATGGCGTCGGGCGGCGGACGGATGGTGTTCGTGAGCTCGCGCGGCGCCTTCCGCGGCGAGCCGGACCAGCCGGCCTACGGCGCCGCCAAGGCCGGACTGAACGCGCTGACGCAGTCGCTCGCGGTGCAGCTCGGGCCGTACGGAATCGGCGTGCACGCGGTCGCGCCCGGGTTCGTCGCGACCGATCTGGCGCGCGACCGGCTCGACGGCGCCGGCGGCGACGCGATCCGGGCGCAGAGTCCGCTCGGTCGGGTCGCGACGCCGGAGGAGGTGGCGCACGTGATCCTCTTCCTGGCCGATCCGGAGTCGATCTGGACGACCGGCGCGATCGTCGACGCCAACGGAGCGTCGTACCTGCGGACCTGACGGCGGGTCCCGCGGTTCAGGCGGCTCTGGCGCGGGCGGCGATGCGGTCGACCTCGCCGCTCGCCTCGAGCTCGAGGAACGCCTCGACCACCCGCGGATCGAAGTGCCGGCCCGACTGCTCCTTCAGGTGCGCGAGGGTCTCGGCGCGGCTCCACGCCTCGCGGTACGGTCGGTCGCTGGTCAGCGCGTCCCAGACGTCGACGACGGCGAAGATCCGGGCGGCGAGCGGGATCTCCTCGCCCGCCCGTCCGTCCGGGTAGCCGCGGCCGTCCCACCGTTCGTGGTGCCAGGTGGGGATCTCGAGCGCGTCCTCGAGGAAGGAGACCGGCTCGAGCAGGCGCCGGCCGATCTGGGGGTGCCGCTTCATCACCGCCCACTCCTCCTCGGTCAACGCCCCGGGCTTGTTCAGGATCTCGTCGGGGATCCCGATCTTGCCGATGTCGTGGAGCAGCGCCCCCCAACGCAGCGGCAGCAGGCCCGCGACGCCCACGCCGAGGCGCCGGCCGAGGGCGACGGTGAGGTCGGTCACCCGGGTCGCGTGTCCGGCCGTCTCGTGGTCCCGGACGTCCAGCGCGCGGGCCCAACCGAGCAGCGTCTGCTCGTACGCCTCGGTGCGGTCGGTGAGGTCGACGGTCGACACGACCAGCCGCTCGCTCCCCTCGAGCCGGATCAGCTCGGCCGACCAGATCACGGTGCGGACCGAACCGTCCGCGTGGCGGAGCAGGGCGGTCCGGTCGTGCAGGCGTCCGACCGAGCGGATCTCGCGGATCCGGCGCGAGCGTTCGTCGGCGTCGGCCCAGAGCTCGACCTCGTCGACGCCGCGTCCGACCAGCCGCGACCGCTCGTAGCCGAGCATCGACAGGAAGCGAGCGTTGGCGTCCTCGTAGCGGCGCGCGTCCAGGTCCACGATCAGGACGCCCGCCGGTCCCGCGCGGAACACCGCCTCGAAGCGCCGGGCCTCGCGCGCCGCCGCGCGTTCGGCCTCTCGCCAGCGGGACCGTTCGCTGCGCACCAGGGCGTGGATCAGCGCCGCGCTCCCGAGCACGAACGCCAGGCCCTTGGCCGTCTGCACCCAGGAGAGGGTCGCCGCGTCGCCGATCAGCGCGAACGCGACCCGGTCGCTGAGCAGGATCCAGATCGCTGCCACGAGCAGGTAGGTGAGCGCGATGCGGGCCGAGCCGGTCCCGGTCATGGAGGTCCCCCTCGCGCCCGATCGTACGGGGTGCGCTGCCGTCGCGGTGCGGCATCGGCCCCACCGTCGTGTCAGCATGGCGCGCATGGTCGCTCGCCTGCTCGCCCTGTTCGGGGCCGTCGTCATCTCCTTCTCGGCGATCTTGGTGCGCCTCGCCGAGGTCAGCCCCTCCACCGCCGCCTTCTTCCGGCCGGCGTACGGGCTGCCGCTGTTGGCGCTGGCGGCGCTGGCTCTGGGGGGGCCGCCCCGCGCCTGGCGCCAGCGGGCTTTGGCGGTGCTGGCCGGGTGCCTGATGGGGATCGCGTTCACCTTCTGGAACCACGCGATCGTGGCCATCGGCGCCGGTCTCTCGACCGTGCTGGGCAACACGCAAGTGGTGTTCGTCGGGATCCTGGCGTGGGTCCTGCACGGCGAGCGGCCCACCCGCGCCGCGATGGCGACGATCCCGGTGGTGATGCTCGGCGCGCTGGCGACCGGCGGTCTCGGCGGGGTGGGCGCCTACGGCGACGCTCCGCTACGCGGCGTGCTCTTCGGACTGATGAACGGCGTCGCCTACGCGGCGTTCCTGCTGCTCTTCCGCGCCCTCGGCCGAGGCCGCCGCGTGGCGGCCGGGCCGCTCGCCGACGCGACCCTCGGCGCGGCCACGGTCACGCTGGTCGCCGGGCTCGCGACCGATCCGGCGTTCGACCTGTCCCTCGCCTGGCCGGCGCACGGCTGGCTGCTCGCGACCGGCGTCGGCCCCCAGTTCTTCGGTTGGCTCGCGATTCTCTACGCCCTGCCGCGCCTGCCGGCGCTCGAGACGTCGGTGATCCTGCTGATCCAGCCGGTTCTGACGGTCGTGTGGGGGGCGCTCCTGCTCGGCGAGGCGCCGTCCCCGGTGCAGCTCGCCGGCGTCGGCACGATCCTGGCGGGGGTGACGGTCCTCACCGTGGTCGGCGCCGCGCGGCCGGGACCGAAGCGCGGCGCCCCGGTGCCGCTCCCGCCGAACGGACGCGACGCCTGAGGCGCGTCCCCGTCGGACGTCTTCGGGCGTCGGAGCGACGCCGCGCCCGGCGTCAGGTCCGGAAGATGACGCTCTCGCGCCGGAACGAGTGGAGCGCGAACGCGAGCAGGAGCGCGACCACCAGGGCCATCGAGCCCCAGGTCGCGAGCACGTCCACGAACCCGACCGATCCGCGCAGCACGTCGTCGATCAGTACCATCACGTTCACGATCGGGATCAGGTAGATGCTCGTGCCGAAGTCGAGCAGATCGGCGAACTGCAGCGCCAGCGCCGGCAGGATCAGCAGAAAGGAGAGGGGCGCGACGTACGACTGCGCCTCCTTGAACGAGCGGGCGAAGGTCGCGATCGCGATCAGCAGCGCCGCGATCGCCGCGGCCAGCAGCACCGCGCTGATCAGCATCAGCCAGAAGCCGCCGAAGTCCAGGTTCGGGGTGCCGCCCATCACCCCGACCATCTCGGTCGCCGCCTCGCCCAGGCGCGGCACGAACACGCGCTGCAGCAGCACGCCGCCCAGCACGATCCCGAGGATCGCCATGGTGGCGGCCGAGACGCCGGTCGCGAGCGTCGCCAGGAACTTGCCGGCGACCACCTCGATCCGGCGGACCGGTGCGACCAGCAGCGCTTCGAGCGTGCCGCGTTCCTTCTCGCCGGCGGTGGCGTCGATCGCCGTCATCTGGCCGCCGGCCAGCGCCCAGACCGCGACGAAGAACGGGATGATCCAGGCGAGCTGCCCGCTGCTCCGCTCCTGCGGACGGCTGGCGTCCCGCAGCTCGGTCGCGACCGGGTTCAGGACCGACGGATCGAGGCCGGCGCCGGCGAGCCGCTCGGCCACGATCCCCTGCCGGTACGCCTCGATCCCCTGCCGCACCTTGCCGGAGGCCAGCTCGCTCTGCATGTTGCCGGTCTTGGCCAGGATCCGCACGGTCGGCGTGACGCCGCCCGCGAGCGCTTCCTCGAACGCTTCGGGCACCACCAGGCCGACCGGGGTCGCGTCGTCCCGGACGGTGCTCAGCGCGTCGTCGACGAACACCAGCTCGGCGTTCGTGGCGATCAGCGCCTCGCGCAGGGCGTCGGGCAGCGCGCCGCGCTCCTCGACCGCGATCGGGGTGAGGGCCTCCTGCTCGCGCTCGAACAGTCCGCCCATCACCAGCGGCAGACCCAGCATGACCAGCGGCAGCACCAACAGCGGGATCAGCAGGTTGCTGATCAACGCCCGCCGGTCGCGCACCGTCGAGAGCATCTCCTTGCGCGCGACCGTCCAGACCATCCCGCCCCGCATCACGCCGCCACCTCGCCCGCGAGGCCGGCGCGCCGCACCAGCCGGAAGAACGCCTCTTCGAGGTTCGGGGCGTCGTCGGCCCGTTCGCGCAGCTCGGCGACCGCGCCCTCGTCGATCAGGCGTCCGCCGACCACGATGCCGACCCGGTCGCACAGCTCCTCGGCCTCGCTCATCACGTGCGTCGACCAGATCACCGCCCGCTGCGAGCTCGGGTAGGTGCGCGCGAAGTCGAGCAGCGCCCGGCGCGCGAGGACGTCCAGGCCGCTGCTGGCCTCGTCGAAGAAGAGCACCGGCGGGTCGTGGATCACGGCGCGCGCGATGACGATCTTCTGCTTCATGCCGGTCGAGAAGTCGCCGCAGCGCCGGTCGAGCGTCTCGCCGAGGTCGAGGATCTCGGAGAGCCGCTCGATGCGGGCGTCGATCGCGGCGCGCTCCATCCCGTACAGGTCGCCGAACCAGCGCAGCGTCTCGCGCCCGGTCAGACGGTCGTAGAGCCCCATCCCGCCGTTCACCACGCCGATCGAGCGACGCACCGCCTCGGCGTCGCGGGCGACGTCGTGCCCGAGGACCGAGGCGGTCCCGGCGTCGGCCGCGATCAGCGTCGCCAGGATCCGGAGGGTGGTCGTCTTGCCGGCCCCGTTCGGGCCGAGCAGGCCGAAGACGGTGCCGGGCGGGACCGAGAAGCCGACGGCGTCGACGGCCACGGTCGACCCGAACCGCTTCACGAGTCCGTGCGCTTCGATCATCGGCCGAGGGTACCAGCCGTCGTCGGTACGGGCAGGCGGCCTCCGCCCCGGTGCCGGCTCGGGTAGCATCGGGCGTGGACCGCGACCTGCACGCCCTGGACGCGCACGCCCTGCTTCCGCGCCTGTTGCACGGGGTCGACGCCCCGGACCTCGTCGCCCGGCTGCTCGACGCGACGCTGCCCGCCCCCCTGATTCCGGCCGCCGACGGCTGGGACGAGGCGCCGTGGCCCCTCGTCCGCGTCGACGTGCGCCACCTTCCGGAGTCGGCCGGCGAGGAGGCGGCGGCGCGGATCGTGCGCGTCCCGGTCGACCGTATGGCGGTCCTGGTGCCGACCATGCGCCGCCTCTCCGAGGTGGGCCCGGCGGCGGTGCTGCTCGACCTGACGCCGCTGGCCGACGCCGAGCCGTTCGGCACGGTCCCCTGGCGGCCCCGCCGGCGCGAGGAGCTGGCGGAGCTGCGCGGCGCCGTCGGCTGCCCGCTCTGGATCGACGGGATCGCCAGCCCCGCCGACGCCGAGGTCGCGGGCGAGGCCGGTGCGGAGGCGATCGTGCTGCGCTCCGCCGTCGGCCGGCGCGTCGGCGGCGTCAGCACGCCGGAGTTGCTGCCCGAGACGGTCGACGCCGTCGCCGGTACCGTCGCGGTGCACGTCGGCGGTCCGGTCCGCTCGGGCGTCGACCTGTTCCGGTACCTGGCGCTCGGGGCCGAAGCGATCCTGCCCGACCCCGGACCGGAGCCGCGCCGGCTGACGGCCGAACTGCGCTACGCCATGCGGCTCACCGGTTGCGCCACGCTGAGCGACGTCGGCTACGAGGCGCTGTTCGCCCCCCTCTGGGAGGAGGACCGGTGATCGCGTTCGTCGACGGGATCGTCGACGAGGTCCGCGACGGGTCGCTGGTCGTCCGCGCCGGCGCCTTCGGGGTCGAGGTGCTGGCGCCGGCCGGCGCCTTGGCGCGCGCGAAGCGGGGCGACCCGGTCCGGCTGCGGACCCACCTCGCGGTCCGCGAGGACGCCTGGACCCTCTACGGCTTCGACGACGCCGACGACCTGACGCTGTTCCGGCTGCTGCTCGGTACCTCGGGCGTCGGCCCGAAGTTGGCGTTGGCGGTGCTCTCGTCCCTGCCGCGCTCGGCGATCGTGACCGCGATCACCGACGACGATCCGGCGCTGCTGGCCGCCGCGCCCGGCGTCGGCAAGCGCACGGCGGAACGGATCGTGGTCGAGCTGCGGTCGCGCCTGCCCGACCACCTGGCGGCGGGCACCGTCGCCGGCGTCGACGGCGTGCCGGCGTCCCCGCTGGGACCGGCCGGGCAGGACGCCGTCCAGGCGCTCGCCCAGCTCGGGTTCCGGGAGGCGACGGTCAAGGCGCGGGTGGCGGAACTGGTCGAGCGCGCGCCCGACGCCGACGCGGAGGCGCTGATCCGAACGGCGCTGGCCGAACTGCGCTGACGGACGCGACGGTGCGCCGCGCTCGGCCGCGCCGCCGCGCCGGTCGGGCTCAGGCGAGGACGGTGGCGGGCGCGACCGCCGGCAGGTCGAACGCCGCGCCGACCCCTTGGTGCGCCAGGCGGCCTCGGTGCGCGTTCAGTCCGCCCAGGAAGCCGGGGTCGTCGCGCAGCGCGCCGAGGCCGGCGTCCGCCAGGCGCTGCACGTACGGGAGCGTCTGGTACGAGAGCGCGCGCGTGCTCGTGTTCGGCACCGCGCCCGGCATGTTCGCGACGCCGTAGTGCACCACGCCGTCGACCTCGTACGTCGGCGCGTCGTGCGTGGTCGGCCGGATCGTCTCGACGCACCCGCCCTGATCGACGGCGACGTCCACGATCACCGCGCCCGGCTTCATCTCGCGCAGCAGGTCGCGCGGCACCAGCCGCGGGGCGCGCGCACCGGGGATCAGCACCGCGCCGATCAGCAGGTCCGCCCGGTGCGCCGCCTCGCGGACGGTACCGACGTTGCTCATCACCGTCTGGACGCGACCGCCGAAGACGTCGTCGAGGTACTGGAGGCGGCGGTGGTCGACGTCGAGCAGCGTCACGCGCGCCCCCAGGCCGAGCGCTACCTTGGCCGCGTTCGTGCCGACCACGCCGCCGCCGAGGATCGCGACCTCGCCCGCCTCGACCCCCGGCACGCCGCCCAGCAGCACGCCCCGTCCGCCCAGGAAGCGGTGCAGGTGGTAGGCGCCGACCTGCGGCGCCATTCGGCCCGCCACCTCGCTCATCGGGGTGAGCAGCGGCAACCCGCCGCCTCGCCCCTCGACCGTCTCGTAGGCGATGGCGGTGGTTCCCGCGGCGAGCAACGCCTCGGTCAGCGGCCGGTCGGCCGCCAGGTGCAGGAAGGTGAACAGGATCTGTCCGGAGCGAAGGAGGCGATGTTCCTCCGGCACCGGTTCCTTGACCTTGAGCACCAGCTCCGCCGCCCACGCCTCCTCGGCGGCGTCGACCAGGCGGGCGCCGGCGGCGCGGTAGGCGTCGTCGCCGAAGCCGCTGCCGAGACCGGCGCCCGCCTGGACGCGCACCTCGTGGCCGGAGACGACCAGCGTCCGGACCGCGGACGGGGTCGCCGCGACGCGGTATTCGTGCCGTTTCGTTTCGGTGGGGATGCCGATCTGCATGCGGGGTCTCCTCGTGCGGCGCGGCGTCCGCGCGCGCGGGGTTCGAGTTCGAAGTCGCCGACAGTGTAGCCGTGCCTCCCGCCGTGGGTCAGGACCAGACCCGGAGCAGCCGCATGCCCCGCGGCGACAGCTCGGCAACGGCGACCATCCGCCCCGCCTCGTCGACCAGGCCGACCGTCCCGTCGCCGGGGAGCTCGGACGCCGGCAGGCGCTGCCCGCTGCGGACCCGGCGGGCCTGCGCCGGGTCGAGGGTCCGGATCTCGAGGGGCAGCGCCTCCGCCTCGGGGACGCCGGGCGCCTCCGCCAGACGGTCGGGCGGGACGGTGCGCGCCAGGTCGATCCCGCCGGCGTGGGTCCGGACCAGCCCCGCCAGGTGGGCCGGCACCCCGAGCGCGACGCCCAGGTCGCGGGCGAAGGCACGGACGTAGGTGCCCGCCGCCACCTCCAGCGCGAAGAGGGCGACCGGCAGCTCCGCGAGCGGCGGTGGAAGCTCGAACACGCGTCCGTCGTCGCGGGGCTGCCAGCCGCCGTCGTCGGCGCCGGGTCCGAAGCGGTCGGGCAGGGCGTCGCGCGCCCCGAACGCCAGCAGCCGCACGCGCCGGTAGGCGGCGGGACGCTCCGGCAGCTCCTCCGCCCGCGCGGCCGGGTCGGCCCTGCGCGCGGCACGGTAGGACGCCTCGCCGCCCCGCTTCACGGCGCTGAACCGGGGCGGTACCTGGGCGCGCACCGTCAGGAACCGTGCCGCCTCGGACGCGACCCCGACCTCGGTCAGGTCCGACGGATCGCCGCGCCGCCCGATCGGCCCTTCGGCGTCCCAGGTCGGCGTGTCGGCGCCGAAGGCCACCCACGCCAGGTAGCGCTTGTCCGATCCCGTGAGCCACGGCGACAGCTTCGTGGCGTCCTCGGAGAGGAGCAGCAGCACCCCGCTCGCGAGCGGATCGAGCGTTCCGGCGTGCCCCACCCGGCGCGTCCCGAGAAGCTTCCGGGCCCGCGCGACCAGGTCGTGCGAGGTGGGGCCGATCGGCTTGTCGACGGCGTGGACCGGCATCGGCGGCATGCTACCCGTCCGCCGCCGATCGGCGGTGCGATGATGGCGCCGTGGCGTGCGTCTCGGTCGGGATCCGACGTCGGTCCGTGCGGCGTCCGGCGTCGCGCCGCGCGGCGGCGGACGCGGCGGCGGTCGCGGTGGCGGTCGCCCTCCTGCTCGCGTGCACGCTCGCGTTCGCGGGGCACGCGCGGGCGGAGGCGGCGCCGACCGGCTCGTACCGCGTCGAGCGCCCGTTCGTGCGCCTGATCGCTCCGGACGAGGTGCCCGTCGCCCGCGCCGAGGAGCTCGCGACCCAGGCGCACGAGGCGCTCCTCGCCGCCGCCGCGTTCTGGCGCGTCCCCCCGCTCGAGGTCGTGGTGGTGGTCCGCGCCGACGACGACCGGTTCCGAGCGTGGGCGGAGACGACCCGGCCGCCGGTGGTCTCGGTCCCGCTTCGGCCGGCGCGTCCGGACGGGGTGGGCGGCGCCTCGGACGATCCGGAGCGGTTCCTGCTCGTGCACGAGATGGTCCACGCCGTGCACTTCGCCGGCCGGCCGGCGTCGCTGCCGATCGGTCTCGGCGTCGCTTTCGCCCACATGCCGTGGCCGCCGCCCGCCTGGCTGCTCGAAGGGGTGGCGGTCGTGGCCGAGAGCCGCCTGGCGGGGGAACGCGCGGGGCGGCTGGACGACCCCGCCGCCCGTGCCGTGCTGCGCCGGCTCGCTCGCGACGCCGAGTGGCCCGAACTGAGCGACGCCGCCCTGATCACGCACGCCGCCTGGCCGGGCGGGCAGGTGCGGTACCTGGCGGGCGGAGCGTTCGTCGCTCGGCTGATCGACGACGTCGGCCACGACGCCTTCCTCGCCGCGGTGCGCCGCTTCGAGCGGCAGGCGCCCTGGCTCGGGTTCGACCACGCCTGGCGCGCCGAGACGGGCGGCGACCTGGCCGCGGCGTGGCGCGCCCTCGGAGCCGAACTGCGGGCCGAGGCGGAGGCCCATCCGGACCTCGCCGGCCGGGCGGCGACGACACGGACGGGGAGGGACGAGACGCCGCTCCGGGCCGACCGGATCGCCGCCGCGCCGGACGGCGGCGAGGTCGCGCGCGTCGTAGGCCGAGAGATCGCGATCGCTGCACGGACGGCCTCGGCGGCGGTCCTCGCGCCGCCCCGTGCGCAGGTCCGACTGCCGAGCGCGGCCGTCGACCTGACCTGGATCGGTCCCGACCGCTGGGTCGCGCTCCGCGCGGTCGACCGGCCGCAGGCGACGCGGTACGAAGCGGTCGAGATCCGCTTCGGCCCCAGCGGCGCGGGGCCGGCACGCGTCGAGGTACGGACGCAGGACGCCCGTGCGCGAGCGGTCGCGCCGTGGGGTCCGCCCGGACCGGACCGGGCGGTCGCCGTGCTGCACGAGGACGCCGCCGGCCGGAGCGGCCTGGGCCGGCTCGACGCCGACGGCGCTTGGCGACCGATGGTCCTGCGGGCGCCGGCCGGCGTGCGCTTCGTCGGCCTGGCCGCCGATCCGGACGGCCGCCCGCACCTGCTGCTCGACCGCGCGGGAAGCCGCGCGCTGCACCCGGTCGTGCCGGCCGGGGGCGGCGAAGGTTGGAGGCTCGCGCCGGGACGGCCGCTGCCCGGTCCGGGCGCCCGCGACCCGGCGTTCGGACCGGACGGATCGCTCGCCTGGATCGCCTGGGACGGACCGGACGAGGTGGTGCGGACCGTCGCTCCGGACGGAACGTTCGGCACGGCGGCCCGTCCGCTCGGGGGCACGGTCGCCCTCGCCCCGGACGGGCACGGGGCCTGGTGGATCGTCACGCGGACGGTGGACGGGCCGGTCGTCCACCGCGTCGAGGTGGGCGAGCGAGACCGGAACCCCGGCCCCGCGCACGCCCGCGCCCGCGACGCGGCGGGCGACCTCGGCGAGCCTCCGGAGTTCGTACCCGCGCCGGACGCGGCACCGTCCGGCCCGACCGGACCGGCCGCCGCAGGTGCCG
>SLSQ01000260.1 GCA_007130355.1 Trueperaceae bacterium | reverse complement strand
GTCGCACGCATCACGCAGTGGTTCTTGCCCTTCGGTCGCTCGTAGACGAAGCCGGCCCGCTCGAACAGGCTGCGCGTGCCGTTGTAGAGGAACGACGCCGACACCCGCTTCCCCTTCGTGTCCTGTGGGTACGCCTCCACCGTGCCGCCGCCCGACTCCGCGATGAGATCCAAGGCGCCCCGCAGGGCGATGGCGGCCACGCCCGCGCGCCGGTAGTCCCGGTCGATGAAGAAGCAGGTGATGCGGTAGTCCGGGGGCTCGACGAGGCCTGCCTCGTACGCCTTCCGATGGTAGATGTTGGGCAGCTCCAGGGGCGTACCGAACTGGCACCAGCCCACGGCGCGGTCGCCGTCGAAGACCAGCGCCGCGTGTGCCTGGTCTGCGGCGACCAGGCGCTGCTTCAGCGCGCGGTTGCCCTCGAGGCTCTTACCCCTCTCGGGGGACGTGGGATGGAACGCGAGGCACCAGCAGCCGCCCCAGACACCGTTGTGGCGCTCGATGAGCAGGGCGTAGGCGTCCCAGGTGTCGGGACGCAGCGGTCGCACGGCGTACCCGGCCATGGCGCCAGCATAGGCGGTGAGAAGTTGCTGGGTGCCGCAGGACGGTGGTCCCGCTCCCGCCGCCTTCGGACATCGTAGAGCGCTCGTACGGACAACTCGCCAGAACGAGGGCACGTGCGTGTCATCGTCCGGCGCGGGCGCTTGACGCCCGGGAGGAGGTGTGAGCGCGGTTGGCGAGCGAGTCGCCGGGCGCGGAGTCGTCCGGCACGTTCTCGGTAAGCGATCGGTACCGGAAGGAAGGACACACATGCGTCCATTGAGGTTCGGCCTGACGATGCTCGTGGCGATGCTCCTGGCGCTGGGCAGCCACGCCTTCGCGCAGACGGTCGTCGATTTCTGGCACGGAATGACGGGCAGCCGCGCTGCCGTCCTCGAGAAGGTCGTCGACGACTTCAACGCGCGCGACCCCAACATGCAGATCAACCAGATCCTGATGGGGGGGTACGCGGAGGGCATCGCGCGGTTCCTGGGCGCCTATCCGGTCGGGCAGGAGCCCCCCCTGATCCAGATCTACGAGGTCGGCACGCAGGCCATGCACGACAGCGACATGATCATCCCCGCGTACCAGATCCCGGGGATGCTCGGCGAGGAGTGGGACTTCGGCCAGTACGTGGGCCCCATCGTCCTCTACTACTCGCGTGACGGCAACCTGTGGTCGTGGCCGTTCGCGTCGTCCACCTCGATGCTGTACTACAACGCGGATCACCTGCGCGCGGCCGGCCTCGACCCGGACAAGCCGCCCACCACCTGGGACGAGGTCCACGAGTACGGCCTGAGGCTCAGGGAAGCCGGCGTCGTGCGCGACGTTCTCGGCTTCGGTTGGCCCGATTGGCAGTTCGAGCAGCAGCTGGCGCTGCACGACCAGCCGTACGTCAACATGGGCAACGGCCGCGAGGGTCACGCGACCGAGGTGATGTGGCCCTCCGAGTTCACGAACATGCTGCTCTCCAAGTGGGGCGCGATGGCGGCCGACGGCGTGTGGCTCTACGGTGGTCGCGATTACAACGCCAACACGGCCTTCACGTCCGGCGAGATCACCATGCTGTTGCAGTCCACTTCCAGCCTTGACTCCCTGTTGCGCACGGTCGGCGATTCGTTCGAGCTGCGGACGGCGTTCCTGCCGCGCTTCGACGGCTATCCGCGCGGGAACTCGATCATCGGCGGCAACAGCCTGTACGTGTCGAACCAGGCCAGCGAGGCCGAACTCCGCGTGATCTTCGAGTTCTTCAAGTACCTGGCGGAGCCCGAGGTCGACGTCTACTGGCACAAGAACACCGGCTACTTCCCCGCCACCAATGCGGCGCTCAAGGTGCTGCTGGACGAGGGCTGGTTCACGCAGAGCCCGAATCACCTGACCGCGTTCATGCAGATCCTCTCCGGCCGGACCGACAACCCCAACGTCATCGGCAGCCGGATCGGCCCGTTCGTCGAGGCGCGCGACATCTTCGTCGAGGCGCTGGAGGAGATCTCGCGCGGCGGCGATCACGAGAGGGCCTCGCAACGCGCGGCCGACCGCATCGAAGCGCTTCTCAAGGAGTGGATCGAGTTCCAGTAGCGCTCTGCTCGTGTACCTGGGGCGGGCAACCGCCCGCCCCAGGCACCTTAAGTGGCGTCACGGTGCCCGGATTGTGCGGCCGCTGCCGGGCCGCGGTGGATGAGGACGGATGAACAGGTTCCCTGGCCACAACTTGCTGCCCTACGCGCTGATCTTCCCGACGATCGCCGTCATCTTCGTCTTCCTGATCGTGCCGTTCGTTCAGGCCATCCACATGTCGCTCTTCCGAATCTCGCCCTTCGGCCGGGTGCGCGTTTACGTGGGCCTGCGCAACTTCCAGGAGTTGCTGCGCTCGCCGGAGTATCTTCAGAGTTTCGTCAACACCATGATCTTCTGCGCGATCGTGATCGGCGTCGGCCTGGCCTTGGCGCTGTTCCTCGCGACGCTCACGACCCAGAAGATCCGCGGCGCGGCGTTCTACCAGGTGGCGTTCATCTGGACGTACGCGATGTCGCCGGCGATCGCCGGTGTCATCTTCGCGCTGCTGTACGACCCCTCGG
>SLSQ01000282.1 GCA_007130355.1 Trueperaceae bacterium | reverse complement strand
TACCGGCCGCTACGCCGATACCGCTTCCGACCTGATCGTGAACCTGGCGCTGTTCTCGGCGCTCGCGACGGTGGTTCCCTGGGGCGTGGCCGTCGCCGCCTTCTTCGTGAACACCGTGCTGCTCTCGCTCGACGCGAACCTCGAGCGGCTCTACCGCCTGCCCCGCACCGCTCCGGACCGGTCGGCGAGCGACCCTCCGGACGGCGGTCCGGCCTGGGCGCTGCGGCTGTCGGAGGGTCTCTACCGGGCGGTGCTGGCGCCGCAGGACCGAGCGATCGAGCGCTGGGACCGCGCGCTCTTCCGCCGCGTCGAGGGGGCCGCGTACGCGCAGGCTCCGCTCGACCGGCGGCTCGCCTGGAGCGACCTGTTCTCGACCGCGTCGCTCGTCGACGTCGGCCTCTCGACCCAGTCGCTGCTGCTCGCCGCGCTGCTGCTCGCCGGTAGGCCCGAAGCGTTCCCCGTCCTGATCGCGGTGGCCGCCGCCTGGGCCGCCGTCGCGCAGGGGCTGCGCGTGGTGCGCTACCGGCGCTACCGGCAGCGGGCCGGCGGCGATCCCGGCCGCCCCGCCCCGGACGGATGCGGGCCGGCGTGACCGCGGCGACGGACGCGGGACCGACGCCGCGCGCGACCGCGACCGTGGGGGCGCTGGTGATCGACCGGAGCGGGCGCGGCCTGTTCGTACGGACCCGCAAGTGGCGCGGGCGCTGGGGCGTGCCGGGCGGCAAGATCGAGCCGGGCGAACCGGTCGCCGACGCGGTCCGCCGCGAGCTCGCCGAGGAGACCGGCCTGGCGGTGACCGACCTGCGCTGGGCGCCCACCCTGCAGGCGGTCCGTTCGCCCGCGTTCGTCCGCGACGCGCACTTCCTGCTCCTCAACGTTCTGGCCCGGACCGACCGTACCGAGGTGCGCCTGAACGACGAGGCCGACGCCTACCTCTGGGAACGTCCGGAGCGGGCCCTGACGCGGCTCGCCCTGAACCGCCCGACCCGGGCCCTGGTGCGGCACTACCTGGCGCACGGGCTCGGCGGACCGGCGGTACGGGAGGGGGACGACGCGTGAACGGTGCCGCCCTGGTGACCGGATCGGCGAAGGGGATCGGCCGGGCGCTGGCGCTGCGGCTGGCGGCGCTGCGCTACGACGTGGCGATCCACTACCGCGGCAGCCGCGACGAGGCCGAAGGCGTCGCCGAGCTGGCGCGCGCGCACGGCGGCCGGGCGGTGGCGCTGCAGGCGGACGTGACCGTCCGCACCGAGGCCGAGACGCTGGTCGACGCCGCCCACGCCGCCTTCGGACGCCTCGACGTGGTCGTGAACAACGTCGGGAACTACCACCACGGACCGCTCGACGAGCTCGCTCCGGACACCTGGCACGCCATGCTCGACAGCAACCTGCACGCGACCTACTACGTCTGCCGCCGCGCGACCCGGCCGCTGCGCCGCAGCCCACGCGGCCGCATCGTGAACATCGGCTACGCCGGGTCGGACACGGTGGTCGCCCGTCCGGGGATCGTGGCGTACCAGATCGCGAAGACCGGGGTGGCGCTCTACAGCAAGGCGCTGGCGACGCAGGAAGCCCCGTACGGCACCACCGTGAACGTCCTCGCCCCGGGCGTGATCGAGAACAGCGTCACGAAGCCGGTGCGCGAGATCCCCGCCGGCCGGGTCGGAACGCTCTCGGAGATGGCGGGCGCCCTCGCCTACCTGGTGTCCGACGAAGCGCGCTACGTGACCGGCGCCGTGCTCCCGGTGGCGGGCGGCTGGAACGCGTGAGCGTCGAGCCGCCGCGGCGCGACCTGCGCCCGGTCGCGCTCGTCAATCGGTTCCCGCCGGTCGCCTGGCTCTACGATCCGCTCTGGCGGGGCCGCAGCGTGGCGCTGCTGACGCGCGGCGGGTACGACGTCGCGCGCGAGGCGGACGCGGCCGTCCGCTGGACGTCGCCGCCGGACGGAGGCTCCTGGCTCGACGTCGGCTGCGGTTCCGGCTTCGCGCTGCGCGCCGTGCACGCTCGCCGTCCCGACCTGCGGCTGGTCGGGATCGACGCGAGCCCCGCCTTCGCGCGCACCGCGCGGTCCCGCCTGCGCGCGGCCGGCGTTCCGGCCGAGATCGCGCTCGGTACGGCCGAAGCGCTGCCGTACCGGGACGCGACCTTCGACGCGGTCGGCTGCGTCGGTACCCCGAACGAACTGCGCGATCCGGAGCTCGCCCTGCGGGAGATCGCCCGCGTGCTCCGGCCGGGCGGGCGCTTGTTCCTGATGGCGATCGACGCGGCGGACGGCACCGTCGGCCGCCTGCTGCGGGCGCCGGCCCGAGCGGCCGGCCTGCGCTTCCCGGAGGCCGAGACGTGGACCGCCTGGGCCGAGGCCGCCGGACTCCGCTTCGTGCGCGGCGAACGCCGCGCCCCGCTCCGGTGGGCGACGTTCGAGCGCCGTTCGGACGACGCCGCGTAGCGCCTTCAGTCGTCCTCGAGGACGAACCCCGGCTCGTCCGATTCGCGCGCCAGGTCGAAGATCCCGCCGGCCGAGCGGAGGTTCACGACGACCGATTCGAGGCGCTCGAGGGTCGGCAACCGGAACAGCGACACGCCCTCCTCGGGGCGCATCACGCGCGCGTCGTACAACGCCTGGAACGGACGTCGGCCCATCGCGTCCATCAGGAAGTCGCTGGTGCGCTGGTTCGGACGCAACATCAGGCGGCCGGTCAGCACGTAGCTCGGGTAGACCAGGTACACCTGCCGCTCCTCGTGCGGCAGGCTCGGGTCGGGCCGCGCCGACGGGCCGCCCGCCAACCAGGCCACCTGCTCCTTGGGCACGGCGGCGAAGTCGGTCTCGTAGCGAAAGTCCTGCCGCTTGGGCGGAAATTCGATGCCGCTCGCGTACATCGAGCAGTGCGTCATCGCCAGGTGCGGCCGGTCGTCGGCGTTCAGGAACTCCGACGTTCCGCGGCTCGGCGGTAGGTGCAGCCGCCCGATGATCCGGAACTGGGTGGTGTGGACGCGCGCTTCGGTCGGTTCGACGTTCTTGTAGAACACGCCCCCATTCCTAGCACGTCCGGCGTGCCGGCCTCGCCGGGGCGCGCCGGTACAATGCCGTCCATGACCAGGAACCTGTTCGGGACGGACGGCGTCCGGGGCGTCGCCGGTCGCGCCCCGATGCGGGCCGAGAACGCCTTCGCGCTCGGCCGCGCCACCGCGAACCGCCTCTTCGAACGGCTCGGCCGCGTGCCCTCGATCGTGATCGGCATGGACACGAGACGCAGCGGTCCGATGCTGGCTCAGGCCTTCTCGGCCGGCGCCATGGCGCGCGGCGCCGACGTCCGCTGGGTCGGGGTGCTCCCCACCCCCGGCGTGGCGTTCCTGACCGACCGCAACGGGCACGACGCGGGCGTGGTGGTCTCGGCCAGCCACAACCCGTTCGACGACAACGGCATCAAGATCTTCGGAGCCGGCGGCCGCAAGCTTCCCGACGCCGAGGAGTCCGCCATCGAGGCCTGGTGCGCCCGCGACGCGGAGTCCGGACCGGACCGGACCGGCGCCGAGATCGGCGCCGCCCGCACGGACGGCGACGGGGTCGACGCCTACGCCGACTTCCTGCGTCGGCACGCGCCCGACCTGAGCGGCCGGCGGATCGGACTGGACCTGGCGAACGGCGCCGCGACGGCGCTGGCCGCCGGTCTGTTCCGGGACGTTGGCGCCGAGGTGCACGCGATCCACGACCGGCCGGACGGACGCAACATCAACGACCGCTGCGGCTCGACCCACCCGGACGCGATCCGGACGCTGGTCCGCGACGAGGGCCTGGACCTGGGCGTCACCTTCGACGGCGACGCCGACCGGGCGTTGCTGGCGGACCGGCACGGCCGCCTGGTGACCGGCGACCACATGATGGCGATCGTGGCCCGGGTCCGAGGGGACCGCGAGATCCAGGCGACGGTGATGACGAACCTCGGCATCGAACGGTGGCTGAACGCGCACGGCGTGACCGTGCACCGCACCCGAGTGGGCGACCGCTACGTGCTCGAGGCGATGCTCGAGCGCGAGCTCCGCTTGGGCGGCGAGGCGTCGGGGCACTTGCTGTTCCTCGACCTCGCCCCGAGCGGCGACGGACTCCTCAGCGCCTTCCGGACGCTGGCGGCGGTGCACGCCTCGGGCACCCCCCTCGAAGCGTGGATGGACGAGATCCCGACCTACCCGCAGCTGCTCCGCAACGTCCGGGTGGCGCCCGACCGCAAGGACGCCGTGGCGCGCGACCCGCGCGTGGCGGAGGCGGTCGCGAGCGCCGAGCGCGAGCTGGGCCAGGACGGCCGCGTCCACGTCCGGCCGAGCGGTACCGAACCTCTGGTCCGCGTCATGGTCGAGGGGCCGGAATCCGAGCAGGTGACCCGGATCGCCGACGCGCTCGAAGCGACCGTGACGCGGGTCGGGGCGCCGGCGTGAGCGGCCGGGCGTCCGACCCTCCGGACGCCGGCTGGCGCGACGCCACGCGAGCGCTTCCGTCCGGGCATCCGGTCTGGCCGGGGGACGCGCCGTTCGCGCTGCGACCGACCGCCCGGATCCCGGACGGCTCGAGCGTGAACCTGTCGAGCCTGTCCGGCAGCGTGCACCTCGGCACCCACCTCGACGCACCGTGGCACGTCCGGGAGGACGGCGCGCCGGTCGAGTCGGTGCCGCTCGAAGCGATGATCGGCGACGCCGTGCTGGTCGACGTCGCCGCGGGCCGCGGCGCGATCGGTCCGGACGAGCTCCCGGCCGGACCGTGGCCGCCGCGCGTCCTGTTCCGGACCGGCCAGCCGGACCGCTGGGCCGCCTTCCCCACGGAGATCCGGCCGATCGCGCCCGACACGGTCGCGCGCTTGGCCGACGGCGGCGTGCGCCTGATCGGGACCGACGCGCCCAGCGTCGATCCGCTCGACGACGCGACCCTGAGGGCGCACCACGCCTGCTTCGGCGCCGGCGTGGCGATCGTGGAGGGTCTTGCCCTCGAGCGGTTGTCGGCCGGACCGTACGAGCTGATCTGCCTGCCGCTCGCGCTGGTCGGCACCGACGCCGCCCCGGCCCGCGCGGTCGTCCGCCCTCGCGACGCGGACCGGAGGCGCACGTGACCCGCCTCCCTTGGCGCGAATCGTTCCTGCTCCCGACCGGCACCTACCTGGACGGGAACTCGCTCGGACCGGCGACCCTGGCCGCTCGGACCGCGATCGAACGGCGCTTCCGGCAGTGGCACCACCACGGCGTCGGCGCCTGGGACGACTGGTTCGGGCTGGCCGAGCGGCTCCGTCCGGCGCTCGCGCGGCTGGTCGGCGCGCACCCGGACGAGGTGGTCCCCACCGGCGGCATCACGGTGAACCTGCACGCGCTCCTGGCCGGGCTCTACCGACCGGACGGCGAGCGACGCGCGATCGTCGCCCTCGCCCGCGAGTTCCCGAGCGACCTCTACGCCCTGCGCTCCTGGACCGAGCGGCACGGCGCGGAACTCCGTCTGGTCGGCGGCGACGGTCCCGAACCGGAGCTCGTCGACGAGGCGGAGATCGAAGCGGTGCTCGGGGCGGACGTGGCGGCGCTGTGGGTGCCCGCCGTCACCTACCGGGCCGGACAGCGCCTCGACCTCGCCCGCCTGACGCGCGCCGCCCACGCCGCCGGAGCGTGGATCGGGGTCGACGCCGCCCACTCGATCGGCGCCCTGCCGCACGCGTTCCACGACGACGGGGTCGACGCGGCGGTGTGGTGCTCGTACAAGTACCTGAACGGGGGCCCCGGCGCGCCGGGCGGCCTGTACCTGCACCGCCGCCACCACGCCCGCGACCCCGGCCTGCCCGGCTGGTGGGGGCACGACAAGGGAACCCAGTTCGAGATGCGGCCGACCTTCGCCCCGGCCGAGGGCGCCGCGGCCTGGCAGATCGGCACGCCTCCGATCCTGGCGCTGGCCGGCCTCGAGGGCGCCCTCGCGATCTTCGAGGAGGTCGGGATCGACGCGGTCCGCGAACGATCGCTCGAGCTCACCGCACGGTTGCTCGAGGCGGTCACCGAGCGCCTGCCGGAGGTCGAGGCGATCACGCCGCGCGATCCGGTGCGACGCGGCGGCCACGTCGCCCTGCGGCACGATTCGGCCCGCGCCCTGTCGCAGGCCCTGCGCGCCGAAGGGGTGATCCCCGACCACCGTCCCCCCGACCTGCTGCGGCTGGCGCCGGTGGCGCTCTACAACGACGACGCCGACGTCGACCGGGCGGTCGACGCGCTCCGGACGCTGCTCGACGATCCGGGCCGCTGGCGACTCGGTGCCGCCGGCGGCGCCGAACCGAGCGTCCCGTAGCGACACCGGACCGCGCCCGCCGCACGACGAAGCCCCGCCGGCTCGACCCGGCGGGGCTTCGTGCGCCCGTCGCAGCGAGGCTGCGTCAGGTACGACGGAAGGTGATCGTCTTCGCGTCCAGATCGGCGTGGTCGACGACGAAGCCGGCGCTCAGCCAGACGAGCGCCTGGCTGTGCGTGTCGGTGTTCGCCCACCAGGCGCGGTGCTTGACCGCGCTGGCCGGCAACGAGCGGGACAGGATCTTCTCGACCTCGTCGAACGTCAGGGTCGTCTCGTCCCCCTCGACGTTCCGCAGGTGCTCGCCCAGCGGAGCGTAACTGCTGGCGCTCGGGCCTTTCGAACGCCGCGAACGGCGGGCGCCGCGGCGCGGGGCGGCCTGCAACGGCTCGCCGGCGAGCCAACGACCGGCCAGTGCGTAGAACTCGCTGACCCGATCGGGCGGGATCAGTACCTTCGCTTCGATATGCTCCATGGTCCTCCTCCGGGTTCTTCGTGGAAGGCGAAGAACGGATTCATGGTAGCGCCTAACGGTGTACTGCATGTGAGGGTCCGCGCACGGTTCGGGCAACGGTCCGACGTTCGACTAGGTACTGGTGTCGCTCGTCACGGTCGGGAACCGGAGCCGCACCGCCGTTCCGTTCTCCACCGTGAAGCGGGCCTCGCCCCCGTGGATCGCCGCGACGGCGCGCACGACGCGAAGTCCCAGTCCGACGGAATCGTCGCCGAGCCGGATGCCCGGTCCGGTGTCGCGGATCTCGATCCAGGCGAACCCTTCCGGGTCCGTACCGGTCCGCAACGTCGCTCCGCCTTCGCGCGTGGCGCGCAGGGCGTTCGCGACCAGGTTCGCGAGCGCCTGCTCGATCAGCCGCGCGTCCCCGACGGCGCGGGCCGGTTCGGTCTCGAGGTCGAGCATCAACCCCCGCTCGAGGGCCAGCGGCAGGAACCGGTCGTACGCGTCGGCGGCCAAGCGTTCGAGGTCCAGCTCGGCGGTCCGCACGTCGCCCGCCTCGGCCGACGAGAGGGCGAGCAGGTTCTGCGCCAGGTCCTCGAGGCGGCGCGCCTCCCCTCCCAGACGCCGGGCCACCACCGCGTCGAGCGGCACCTTGCCGGCGGCGGCCGCTTCGAGACCGGCGCGCAACGCCGAGATCGGGGTGCGCAGCTCGTGCGCGGCGTACGCCAGGAAGCGGTGCTCGCGTTCGCGTTCGTCCCGCAGCCGGGCCAGCAGATCGCCGAAGGCGCGCGCCAGACGGGCCGGTTCGTCGCGGCCGGGGATGGCCGGTACCTCGGCCCCGGACCCGAACCGTTCGGCCGAGGCGGTGAGGCGCCGCAGCGGCCGGAGCGCGATGCCCACCGACCACCAGGCCAGCGCGCCGGCGAGCAGGGCGACGCCCGTCAGGACCCCGAGCGCCAACTCCGGGAAGGGACCGAGCACCTCGCGTACCCCGACCAGCGGCCGGCCCACCTGCACGGCGACGCCGGCGTCCTCGTCCCGGACGGTGGCGACGCGCCACTCGTCGACGGTGCGGACCCCCTCGCCGGCCAGCAACCGTTCCGCGTCGAGCGGTCGCGGTGCGCCGCCGAGCCCCGCCGACCAGACCAGCTGTCCGTCGACGAACGCCTGCGCGGCCGCGCCCGCCCGGTCGCCGGAGAGATAGCTGCCGACCACGACCGGGACGCGGACCGGCTCGTCCTCGCGTAGCACCGCGACGGACACGATCAGGTCGGCGAGAAGCCGGTTGTCGTCGTCGAGTCCGGCCATGCGCAGGTTCAGCAATCCGAAGTAGGTCGCGACCAGCCCCAGCACGGTCCCGATCGCCGCCAGTCCGGCCGCGACGAGAGCCAGTTTCGGCCGCAGGTTCACGGCCGGCCCCCGCGGTCCGGCTCGACGGGGGCACGGTAGCCGGTCCCGCGGACGGTCTCGACGACGGCGTCGCCGAGCTTGGACCGGATCGTCCGGACGTAGACGTCGACCACGTTCGAGGCGTGCTCGGCCCCGAGCCCCCAGATGCGCTCCAGGATCTCCGACCGCGTGAACGCCCGACCGGGGTTCTGCAGCAGCAGCGCCAGCACCTCGTACTCCTTGTTCGTCAGGCGTACCGCCTCGCCGTCCCGCAACACCAAGCGGTCGAACGGCCGCAGCTCGACGTCGCCCCAGCGGACCACCTCGCGACGGACCTCGCCGCGACGGTAGAGCGCCCGCAGTCGGGCGACCAGCTCGTCGAGCGCGAACGGCTTGGGGAGGTAGTCGTCGCCGACGCCGAGGCCGCGGACCCGGTCGGGCACGGCGTCGCGGGCGCTGAGGAAGAGGATCGGCTGCCGAAAGCCGGCCTCGCGCAGGTCGGCCGCCAGCTCGAAGCCCGCCTCGGGCCCGTCGGGCAGCATCACGTCGAACGCCGCGACGTCGAACGGATCGCGCCAGGCGACCTCCCACGCCGCCTCGCGGGTCTCCGCATGGACGACGTTCGCACCGCTCGCTTCGAGCACCTCGCGGACGGTCGCCGCCAGGGCGGGATCGTCCTCGACGAACAGGATCCGCACGCGTCCCTCCTCCCCTTCGCCCCGCATCGTACGCGCCGGAACCGGTCCGGAAGCGCTTCACGTTCGCTTCACCCGCCGCACCTAATCTCCAGGCACGTCGCGAACCGGACCTGGCGCGACGGTCCTGAAAGGGGACGATCGCCATGGCTCAAGCCACCGCACCCGTACCGTTCGCTACCCGCATCCGTTGGAACGATCGCATCAAGCCGCTCCTCATCGCCGCGGTCCTGGTCGCCGGCGCCGGCTGGTTCGGCTCGAACGTCCTCGCCCCGCGCGTCGCCGCCGCGCAGCCGAACTTCCTCCCCGAAACGTTCGCCTCGCTTCCGACCGGCTCGGTCATGCTGACCAACCCCGACGGTTCGGCCGCGCTCCTGCCCGTCCGGATCGCCGACACCGGCCCCGCCCGCGCCGCCGGCTTCAAGGGCGTCGGCGAGCGCGCGATGGAGAACACCTTCGTCCTCTACCCGCTCACCCGCGAGACGACCGCTCGCACCAGCTACGCGGTCGACGGCGTCGCCACCGACGTGGAGTTCGCCGCCATCGACGCGAGCGGCACGGTCGTGGCCGTCCACGGCAGCGTCCCCGGCGCCAGCCGCGTCTCGATCGTCGAGCGGCACCAGTACCTGATCGGCGCCAAGAAGGGCACGCTCGAGAACTACGGCGTCGTCGTCGGCTCGACCCTCGACCCGGAGTCGATCCGCAGGTTCTGAGCTCCGGACCACGCGCGTCGAACCGTGCTCGCTGAACGCCGCGCCCCTTCCGGGGCGCGGCTTCGTCCTGCCTCGCGCGGCCGAGCCGGCCGCGGTGCTCGCGGCACGGACCAGGCCGGACCGTGACCGTCGCCCGCCGGGAACGCCCTCGCGGAGGACCGCTCGAGCGTACGGCACGTGCGGATCGACCCTCGCGACGATCGTGGACGAGGACGCTACGATTCGGAAGGGTCGCCGGATCCGACGAACCTTCGGACCCAGGCGTCCAGGCGAAGCCGTTCCCGTGGAACCGGGGGGTGCACGATGAGCAGGTACGAGCGAGCACGGCTGCAGGGCTGGCGCGATACCGGCCAGAAGGCGATGGACCGCGCGGTCGGAACGGATCCCCTTCCCTGGGACTTCCGAGGCACCGTCTTCCGCTGCACGTGGGAGTACCCGGTCGACGACTTCGAGACCGAGGTGGGTTTTCACCTCGAGACCCTCGGTTGCACGACCCTCGCTCTCGACGACCGGTACGCGCTGTTCACGACCCGGGACCGGGCCTTCACCTTCGCCTGCCGACGCTCGGCGGAGCACGCGAACCTGGCCGGACACGTCCTTTGCTTCATGACCCGGGACATCGCCAGGTTCGAGCGTGCCCTCCGCGAACGACTGCCGGAACGCGCCGTCACGGCGCGTTCCGGCTCGTCCGTCCAGCGCGTGCTCGACCTGCGGTCCCCAGCCGGCCTGCGCCTCGAGATCTGGGAGTTCCCGGACGCGTGAGCGAGGCGGGTCCGATCGCCGCGACTTGGCACCCACCACGAGGTCCACGTCGATGACCGGTCCTCTCGGCCCGACGCCGTCGCGTCCCCCTTTCGCGCCAAGCCTCCGCTCCTGCGGAGGCTT
>SLSQ01000160.1 GCA_007130355.1 Trueperaceae bacterium | reverse complement strand
GAGCGCGAGCCCCACGCGTGCCGCCGCCTGCCGGGCGTTGTCGGTACCCGCCTCGGCTCGGACCGGGGCGGCGCCGGCCCGTCGCCAGCCGGTGAGCGCCGCCAGCGGGAACAGCACCGCGCCCGTCCAGAGCGTCGCGTCGAACGTGTTCAGGATCAGCACGCCCACCAGTACGCCCTGCACGGCGACGTCGCGCGCCCGGAACGCCGGCCCGAACAGCGCGACCAGAAGGAGGAGCAGCCCGGTCAGGCCCACCAGCCCGCGCTCCGAGAGCGCCTGAAGCGCGAGGTTGTGCGCGTGTCGCGGCAGGAACTGGGCGCGCTCGGCGTCGGCGTCGTGCGCGCGCATCAGGTCCGGAAACGCGTCCGGACCCCACCCGAACCACGGTCGCTCGAGGAAGCCGCGCCACGCGGCCTCCCAGAGGGGTGCCCGGGCGTACGCGAACGGCAGTCCCGACGCGGCGCGTCCGGGGAGGTACGGCGTCGCTTCGGGCCCGACCTCGAGCTGCATCCCTGCGACCTGAGCGGCGGTCCCGGCCACCTCGCGTGCGTCCGGGGCGAAACCGACGAACCACGGCAGCGGGGACGCGTCCGCTTCGTACGTGAAGGTGACGGCGACTCGGCGCCACGGGTGCGACTCGCCGCCGACTTCGGGCGTCGCGGGCGCATCGGTGGCGACCACGCCGGAGTGGAGCACTCGGCCCGGTCCGGTGGCCTGCGCGGACCAGCGGTCGCCCCGGAGGGAGGCGACCAGAATGAACGGCTCCTCCTGCGAGCTCGCGCGCCCCCAGCCTTGGAAGCCCGGGGCGACGTCGGAGTCGTCCGCGCGGATCCAGGCGCTGAGGGTGTAGGTCGTGCCCGGTTCCAGGCGGACCAGCTGTTGCAGGCGGTGCCATCCGTCGGGAGCGGTCTTCGTCACGTCGTAGGCGGTCATCTCCCGTCCGGCGATCCGGATCGGACGCTCCGCGACCCGGACCCAGCGGTCGTCCCACCAGTCGCCGTCCGAGATCTCGGTGCCGACGAACAGGTTGTCCGTCGGCTCGCCGCCGTCCGCGACGGTGAACCCGACCCGGCCGAGGCCGAGCAGCGGCGCATAGCCGCCGGCGATCAGGGTCATCCCGATCCCCAGCGCGATTCCGAACGCCTGCTTGGCGCCCCGCCGCGACTTGCGGCCGGTCACGCCCAGGATCAGGGCGATGATCACCCAGGCGGCCGCCGCCTCGCGATTTCCCGAGGCGAGGACGGCCAGAGCGGCCAACGTCATCGCGACCGCCGGAGCCGGACCGGCGCCCCGCGTCACGATCGCGATCGCGGCGCCGAGCACCAGCGCCGCGTGCCCGTACGCCGCCGGCGAGGCGTCCCATTGGACCGCCGTCATCACCGTCATCGCCGTACCGACGTCGATCGCTCGGACCGCTTGCAGCAGGCCCAGGACGACGATGATCGTGAATCCGGTGACCAGGCCCGCCGCGACCGGACCGCGCGCCTCGGCCGGCACGCCGACGCCGCGCAGCGCCGCGAACGAGCGGTAGACCACCCACGGGCCGGCCACCGTCCCCGCGGCCACCAGGGCGGGTCCGAATCCACCCGAGACGGCCGCGGCGACCGTCGACGCGAGCGCTGCGGCGGCCCACAGCAGGTCGCGCCGCTCCAGCCCCCACCCGCGCGCCACCACCATCGCGGCCGCCACGAACGGGCCGACGGCCGGAAGCGACGCGACGGCGACGCCCAGCAGGAAGGCGGGGACGGTGCGGGCGGTGCGGCGCGTGGGGGTACGGGTCCTGTCCATGGTCGATGCGGCCGGCTCCGTGCGGACGGAGGAACCCGTCCGCGCCGGCCGTGGCCTCCCGAGAATGTACCGCCGCGCCGCCCCGGAGCGGGGTGGATTGCTTCATGCCCTGGCGGGGCGGCGCGTGCGCTCGGGGCCGAGCCGGACCGGTCGATCCGGTATCGTGCCGGACGATTCTCGCGAGGAGCGTGCGGTCCTACCGAAGCGTACGCCGCGTCATCGATCGCCGAGCCACGAAGGAGCCCATCATGCGCGTCGTCATCATCGGAACCGGGTACGTCGGCCTCACCACCGGCGTCGGCCTCGCGTACGTCGGGCACGACGTCGTCTGCGTCGACAAGAACCCCGACATCGTCGAACGTTTGCGCGCGGGCCGAGCCACCATTCACGAACCCGGACTCGAGGAGATGCTGCAACTCGCGGCCCGGCACCTCGAATTCCGGACCGACATTCCCGAACTGGGCGAGCGGGCGATCGTGGTGATCGCCGTCGGCACGCCCCCGAAGGAGAACGGCGACGCCGACATGGCGTACGTCGACGCCGCTGCCCACGAGGTCGCCGCGCGGATCGAGGATGGCTCCCGGATCGTGATCGTGAACAAGTCGACCGTGCCGATCGGCAGCGCCCGCCACGTCGACGGGATCGTGCGTCGCGTCCTCGCCGAACGGGGCGTCGAAGCGGACGTCGACGTCGCGTCGAACCCGGAGTTCCTGGCCGAGGGCCGGGCGGTGCGGGACAGCCTGTACCCCGACCGGATCGTGGTCGGAGCCGACCGGCCCGAAGCGTTCGGCCCGTTGCGCGAACTGTACGCACCCCTGCTGGAGCAGT
>SLSQ01000308.1 GCA_007130355.1 Trueperaceae bacterium | reverse complement strand
TCGCCGCCCAGCAGCAACGCCACGATCCACGGCGCGGCCCAGGTCGCGGCCAGGACCAGCGCGCCGTTGGCGAGCACCAGCAGCGACAGCAGCGCGCCCGCCAGGCGCCGCGCCTCGGTCGGATCCTGACGCGCGTAGACGGGCACGAAGCTGTTCGTGAGCGCGCCTTCGGCGAGCAGTTCGCGGAACAGGTTCGGAACCTTGATCGCCACCGCGAAGGCGTCGGTGACGGTCCGGTCGAACAGCTGGTTCAGCAGCGAGTTGCGGAGCAGGCCGCTGAGCCGGCTGCCGAGCGTGCCGCCCATGAGAACGGCCGCCCCTCGACCCGCCGAACGGCGGGGTCGAGGGGCGGACTCGGAACGGCCCACGGCGGCGCGGCGCGGCGGCGCGCCGTCAGGCGAACCGCTTGAAGACCAGGGCGGCGTTCTGTCCGCCGAAGGCGAAGTTCTGGCTGATGGCGACGTCGACCTTCGCTTCGCGCGCCTCGTTCGGCACGTAGTCGAGGTCGAGCTCCGGATCCGGCTCGTGCAGGTTCCGGGTGGGCGGCAGCACGTTCGCGACGATCGCCTGGACGGTCGCGACCGCCTCGATCCCGCCGGCCGCGCCGAGGGTGTGCCCGGTCATCGACTTGGTGCTGCTGACCGGCGGCGCCTGCCCCGGACCGCCGAACACCGCCTTGACCGCGAGCGTCTCGTTCTTGTCGTTCGCGGGGGTGCTGGTGCCGTGGGCGTTGAGGTAGTCGACCTCGGACGCGTCGATCCGCGCGTCCTTGAGCGCCCAACGCAGGCACCGCGCGGCGCCGGTCCCGCCCGGAGCGGGGGCGGTGATGTGGTGCGCGTCGGCGCTGGTGGCGTACCCCACCACCTCGGCCAGGATCCGGGCGCCGCGCTTCTTGGCGTGCTCGAGCTCCTCGAGCACCATGATCCCGGCCCCCTCGCCGGCCACGAAGCCGTTCCGGTCGCGCGAGAACGGGCGGCTGGCGGTGGCGGGATCGTCGTTGCGGGTCGAGAGCGCCTTCATCACCGCGAACCCGCCGATGCCCATCGGCGTGATCGGCGCCTCCGCGCCGCCGGTGAGCATGACGTCCGCCTCGCCCCGCTGAATGATGCGGTAGGCGTCGCCGATCGAGCCGGAGCCCGACGCGCAGGCGGTCACCACCGAGGTCGACGGTCCGGTCGCGCCGTAGCGCATCGCGACGTGGCCCGACGCCATGTTCGCGATCACCATCGGGATGAAGAACGGACTCATCCGCATCGGGGTCCGTTGGAAGCGGATCTTGGACTCGCGCTCCCAGGCGTCGAGCCCACCGATGCCGCTGCCGACCGAGGTGCCGGTCCGCTCGCCCGCGACGTCGTCGGCGGCGAGCCCCGCGTGCTCGAGGGCGAGGTCGGCGCCGATCAGGGCGAAGTGCACGAAGCGGTCGAGGCGCCGCGCCTCGCGCTTGTCGAGCCAGCGCGTCACGTCGACGTCGATCTCGCCCCCGATGCGGACGGTGAGCTCGGAGGCGTCGAACTGGGTGATCGTGCGGATGCCGTTGGCGGCCCGGTGCTGACCGTCCAGGAATGCGTCGGCACCGATGCCGACCGGGGTGATCGGGCCGATGCCCGTGACCACGACTCGCTTCATGACGGTTCGTCCCCTACTCGGCCGCGGGCCGGACGAGGCAGGGACGCACGTGCTCGCCCCGGCGCGGTCCGGCCCGCGAAGATCGGTCTACTGCTTGTCGGAGATGAACTGGATCGCGTCCCCGACGGTGCGGATGCCTTCCGCTTCCTCGTCGCTGATCTCGATGTCGAACTCGTCCTCGAGCCCCATGATCAGTTCGACCACGTCGAGCGAGTCGGCGCCGAGGTCGTCGACGAACGACGCGCCTTCGTTGACGTCCTTCGGGTCGGCGTCGAGCTTGTCGGCGACGACCTCCTTGATCTTCTCCAGAATGGCCTGGTTGTCCATGATCGGGTTCCTCCTCGGTGCACGACGCGGTCGTGACGGTTCTGGGGATTCTAGCACGGGGGACTCGGCGCCTCGGCGCGCGCCGGCCGAGTCTACTGCATCGTCAGGCCGCCGTCCACCGACAGCGTCTGGCCGGTCACGTAGGCGGCCTCGTCGCCGGCCAGGAAGGCGACCATGGCGGCCACGTCGTGCGGCGTTCCGAAGCGCCCCGCCGGGATCTGCGTCAGGTACGAGGCCTTGAGCTCGTCGGGCAGCGCGTCGGTCATGTCCGACTCGATGAAGCCGGGCGCCACCGCGTTCACCGTCACGCCCCGGCCGGACACCTCGCGCGCCAGCGCCTTGGTGAGGCCGATCAGGCCGGCCTTCGACGCCACGTAGTTCGCTTGGCCGGCGTTGCCCATGCGGGCGACCACGCTGGAGAGGTTCACGATCCGACCCCAGCGGGCCTTCAGCATCGCGCGCAGCACGCCGCGCGAAAGGCGGAAGGCGCCGGTGAGGTTCGTGTCGAGCACCCGCTGCCAAGCGTCGTCCTTCATGCGCATCGCCAGTCCGTCGGCGGTGACGCCGGCGTTGTTCACCAGCACCGCGACCGGGCCGAACGCTTCGGTGGCGGCGCGCAGCAGCCGGTCGCACCCTTCGGCGTCGGCGACGTCGGCGCCGACCGCCACCGCACGGCCCCCGGCCGCCTCGATCTCCTGGACCGTCTCGGCGGCGGGACCCTCGCTGCGTACGTAGTGCACGACGAGCGGGTGGCCGCGCGCGGCCAGTTCGATCGCGGTGGCGCGGCCGAGTCCTCGGCTCGAACCGGTCACCAGGGCCGGACGTTCGTTCTCGGGTCGGGTCATTCGGATCCTCCTTCGCGGCGGTCCGGCAGGGCGGCGGCGAGCGACTCCGGGTCGACGACCGCACGTCCGTCCGCACCGCGCAGCGTGCGGGCCAGCAGGCCGGTGAGCACCTTGCCGGAGCCGAACTCGACCCAGCGGTCGACGTTCCGCTCGGCGGCGGCGTGCAGCACCTCGGTCCAGCGGACGGTGCCGGTCACCTGCTCGGTGAGGACGCGGGGCGCGTCCGCCGGGCCGGCGAGCGGGCGGGCGTCGACGTTGCACACGATCGCGAACCGCGCCGGCGCGAACGTCGTCGCGGCCAGGTCGGCCGCGAGCCGCTCGGCGGCGGGCGCCATCAGCGGGCAGTGGAACGGCGCGCTCACCTTGAGCGGCACCGCCCGTCCGCCGCGTTCCTTGGCGGCCCGCGCGACCGCCGCGACCGCGTCCGCCGCGCCGGAGACGACCACCTGGCCGGGCGCGTTGCGGTTCGCGACCGAAACGCCGGCGCCGGCCTCGGCGACCAGCGCGTCGACGACGTCGTCGTCGAGCTTCAGTACCGCCGCCATCGCGCCGACGCCCTCGGGCACCGCCTCCTGCATGTAGCGCCCGCGGGCGCGCACCAGGCGGATCGCCGTCTCGAGCGACAGCGAACCGGCGGCGACGTGCGCCGTGAACTCGCCCAGGCTGTGGCCGGCGGCGACCACCGGCTCCGGTCCGCCCGCCTCGCGCCAGGCGGCGTAGGCGGCGGCGCCGGCGGCCACCAGGGCCGGTTGCTGGTTCTCGGTGCGGGTCAGCGCGTCGGCCGGACCGTCGAACATGAGGTCGCGCAGGCCGGGCGCCGCCGCGTCGGCACGTTCGATCACGTCGCGCGCGGCGGGCGACGCTTCGGCCAGGGCGCGCGCCATGCCGACCGCCTGCGAGCCCTGACCGGGGAAGAGCGCCGCGACCCTCACGTCGTACCCCCGAGCTCGAGCGGAGCGGCCGAGGTGCGCGCCGCGGTCGGGCGGCGCCCGTCCCCGTAGCGGCCTCCGCCCCACACGACCACGCCGGCCGCCCAGGAGAGTCCCCCGCCGAAGGCGACCATCAGCAGTCGGTCGCCGTCGGCGATCCGGCCCTCGTCGAGGGCGTGCGTCAGCGCCAACGGGATGCTGGCGGTCGAGTTGTTGCCGTACTCGTCGACGGTGACGACCACCCGGTCCGGATGCAGCCCGAGCCGTTCGCGGGCGGCGTCGATGATCCGGAAGTTCGCCTGGTGCGGTACGAACAGGCCGATGTCGTCCGGCGTCAGGCCGGCCGCGTCGATCGCTTCGATCGTGGCGGTGTCCATCACCCGGACCGCGAACTTGAACACCTCGCGCCCGTTCATCCGCACCTTTCCGTCGAGCTTCGTGCCGTCCGGCAGGCAGCGCCCGATCGCTCCGGCGTGCAGGTGCTGCGCGCCGCCGCCGTCGGCACCGAGCACCATCGGCGCCAGGCCGTACGGCGCGTCGACCGGCTCGATCACCGCGGCGCCGCCGCCGTCGCCGAACAGCACCGCGGTGCTCCGGTCCTCCCAGTCGATCAGCTTGGTGAGCGCTTCGGCGCCGATCGCCAGCACCTTCTTCGACTGACCGCTCTCGACGTACGCCTTGGCGACGCTGAGGGCGTAGAGCCAGCCCGGACAGGCGGCGAGCAGGTCGAAGGCGCCCGCCTTCAGGCCGAAACGGTGCTGGACCAGGGCGGCGGTGGCGGGGAAGAGCGCGTCGGGCGTGTTCGTCGCCACGATGACCATGTCGACGCCGTCGAGCGCCTCCGGTCCGAAGCGGTCGACGAGGTCCTCGACCGCGCGGAAGGCGAGGTCGCTGGTGAACTCGTCCTCCGCCGCGACGTGCCGTCTGCGGATCCCGGTCCGCGTCCGGATCCAGGCGTCGCTGGTGTCCATCCGCTTCTCGAGATCGGCGTTCTCGAGCACCGTCGACGGTGCGTACGCCCCCAAGGCGGTGATGCCGGCACGCGTCGTCATCGCGGGCTCCTTCCCGTTCGCTCGGGTCGAGGGCGGTCGCACGAACGCCGGGACCGCGCTGGCGGTCCCGGAACGATCATGCGCGCAGGCGCCCGGTTCGAGCGGCGGGGCGGATCAGGCCTCGACCTCGAGGACCTGTCGGCCGGCGTAGGCGCCGCACTCGGGGCAGACCTGGTGCTGCGGCTTCGCCGACTTGCACTGCGGGCACTCGGTCAGGTTCTTCGGCGTCAGCGCGTGGTGGCTGCGCCGTTGATCGCGGCGGGCCTTCGAGGTCTTCTTCTTCGGTACGGGATGCTTGGCCATGATCGTTCCTCCGTGGGGTTCGGCGCACGCGCCGAACCGGGTCCGCTACGAGCGGGGGTCGAGATCGAGATCCTCGAGCGCCGCGAACGGCGAGCGCTCCGTGCGTTCGGTCGCGCCTTCCGGGACGTGGTCGGGATGGTCGTTCAGGTTCGTTCCGTCGGTCGCGAGGCCGCGGCAGTCGGGCGCGCAGAGCGAGGTGAGCGGCATCTCGATCGCGAACAGCTGCCGCAGCAGCGTCGCGAAATCGACCTCCGGCGCCCCGAACGCGAGACGGTCCTCGCCCCCCTCGGACGGGTCGACGTCGCCGCCCTCGGCGGCCAGCGGCGCCTCGATCAGCGTCAGCGCCTTTCCGCCGGCCGGGGCGTACGTCATCGGGTAGAGAAAGTCGGCACGCACGAAGGCGCGCACGTCGGTCAGGCAGCGCCGGCACTCCTGAACGGCGGTGCCCGACACCTCGCCGTCGGCGATCAGGTCGTCGTCCCCACCGGTCCCGCGCACCGTGACGCGCCATGCGAGCGGTCCGTCCAGGCGCACGCCGTCGTGCCGCTGCTCCTCTTCGGACGGGACCAAGAGCCCCTCGCCGTGCGCCTCGAAGCTCGCTCCGGGCGCTCGGGTCAGCAGGTGGGACAGGTTGAGTACGGCGTCCTGGCGCGAGACCATCCCCTGAAAGTATAGGGGCGCCCCGCGCGCTGTCAAGCCGCCAAGGCACGCGCCCCGCGACCGACGGCCGCCGTGCGCCGGCCGGGCGACGGTCCGATCGGGCCGCCCCGCCGGGTACGCGTCGTCCGCCCGCGTACGACGCTTCACGGCGCACGCACGCCGGTACGGGTACGCTCGGGCGACCATGTCCGACGAGACCGGAGATCCGCCCCTGCTGCTGGCGATCGACGACGACGCGACGAACCTGACCCTGGTGCGGTCGGTGCTGTCCGCCTACCGGGTCGAGACCTGCGACGGGCCGGAGCAGGCGCTCGCACGCTTGCGGGACGGACTGCGGCCCGACCTGATCGTCTGCGACGTGACCATGCCGGGCATGACCGGCTTCGAACTGCACGCCCGCCTGCGCGACCGGCCGGAGCTGCGCGCGATTCCGTTCGTCTACCTCACCGCGCTCGAAGGATCGGCCGACCGGCGCCGCGGCATGGGGCTCGGCGCCGACGACTACCTCACGAAGCCGTTCGCCCCCGAGGAGCTGCGGCGCGCGGTCGCCGCCCGCCTCGCCCGGGTCCGGGACCTGCGGAGCGCGCACGACCGCTCCGTCCGGATCGTCTCGCTGGGCGGGGTCGACGTGCGGATCGGCGAGCGTCGCGTCCAGTGGGAGACCCGCCGCGCCGTCGAGCTGTTCCTGTTCCTGCTCGCGAACGGCGATCCCACCGGCGCCGAGGTGCGCCGCGAACTGTGGTGGCATCCGCCGGACGGGAACCAGCTGCACGCCCTGGTCAGCCGTCTGCGCAAGGGACTCGCGCCGCACGGGACCGTCGACGGCGGCGACGGCGCGCGGCTCCGCCTCGCGGGGCTGGCGGAGGTCCACTGGGACGTGCCGGCGTTCGAACGCGCCGCCGACGAGGCGCTCGACCGTCGCGATCCGGTCGCCGTCGATGCCGCCCTCGGCCTCTACGGCGGGCGCTTCCTGCCGGGCGCGGAGGGTCCGTGGGCCGAGCGGGAGGCGGACCGACTCGAGGGGCGCGCCGGCGACCTGCACGAGGCGGCGATCGCCTGGGCCGACGGGGCGCGGCGTCAGGAGGCCGAGCGGCGCTACGCGCGCTTCCTCGGCGCCGACTGACGCGAGCTCAGTCGTCGCGCCGTACCAGGCCCTCGCGCCAGGCGTACACCGCCGCCTGCGTCCGGTCCTTGACGCGGAGCTTGGCGAGCAGGTGGCTGACGTGTCCCTTGACCGTCTTCTCGGAGAGGCCGAGGCGCGCGGCGATCTCGGCGTTGCCGACCCCTTCGGCGACGTGGGCCAGCACCTCGCGCTCCCGTGGGGTGAGCGGCTCCGGTCGGTCGGGGTCGGAGCCGGGCCTGTCGGATCCGCGGCCGACGGCGTCCTGCACGAGCCGCATGGCGACGCGCGGGTGGAGGGACGGTTCGCCGTGGGCGGCGGCGCGGATCGCGGCGGCGAGCTCTTCGGGCGTGACCGACTTCAGCAGGTAGCCGAGCGCGCCGGCGCGCAGCGCGGGATAGACGTGCCCGTCGTCGTGGTGCGAGGTGAGCACGACGACCCGGCACGCCGGGGCGTGCTCGCGGAGCGCTACGGTCGTCGCGATCCCGTCCATGCCCGGCATCACCAGGTCGATCAGGGCGACGTGCGGCCGCGTGCGGACCGCCGCCTCGATCGCCTCGCGCCCGCTGCCGACGTCCGCCACGATCGTGAGGTCGGTGCGGGTCTCGAGGAAGGCGCGGACCCCCTGCCGGACCAGGGCCTGGTCGTCGACGATCAGCACGCGGATCGGGCCGGGCGGGCCCGCCTCGGTCCGTTCCGCATCGGGCCGTACGGCCTCGGACCGCGACGCGCCGGCCTCGCTCGATTCCGCCCGCGGGGGACGGGAGTCGGACCGGGCGGCCGCGCTCACGACGTCGACCCCGGCAGGGGGAGGCGCGCTTCGACCGACGTCCCCGAGCCGGGCGCGGAGTCGATGCGGAGCGTGGCGCCGATGAGGCGCGCCCGGTCCCGGAGCGACTCGAGGCCGTGGCCCGACCCCCGCGGCGCGGCGGGATCGAACCCCGTCCCGTCGTCGCGGATGCGCAGCACCAGGTCCCCGCCGTCGCTCCGCAGCGAGACGCGCACCCGCTCCGCCTCGGCGTGGCGGACCGCGTTCGCGACCGCTTCGCGGGTGATGCGCGCGAGCTGCTCGGCGACGGCGACGGGGGTTCGGACGGCCGGGTCGAGCGTCGCCTCGATCTTGGGCGCGCGGTCCGGGCGTACGAACGTCTCGGTCGCCTGCGCCACCTGGCGCCAGGTCTCGGTCGCGACCTCCGGACCGGGGCGGAGCGTGGCGATCAGGTCGCTCAGTTCGGTCTGGATCGACCGCAGCAGGCCGTCGACCGCGTCGAGGTGCGCCTCGGCGGCCGGTCCCTGCGCGCCGCGGGCCGCGGCCAGCCGCATCGTGGCGGCGAACGCCTCCTGCTTCACGCTGTCGTGCAGGTCGTGGGCGAGCCGCGTCCGTTCCTGCAGCCCCGCGTGCTCCTGACGTTGGAGCAGCAGTTCGGCGATCCGCGACGCCATCGCGTCGAGGCGGCGCGCGAGCCCGCCGAGCTCGTCGTCCCGCCCGTCCGCGATCCGGTGGTCGAAGCGGCCCAGGCTCCACGCCTCCGCCGCGGCGGCGATCACGCCGAAGCGGCGGACCAGCGGACGCGAGGCGTGCAGGCCGAACACGGTGCCGAGCGCCACGACGAACAGCGAGGCGGCGCCCAGGACGGCGAGCACGGCGGCGACCACGGCGGAGGACCCCACGAGGCCCGCCGTCTGGACGAGCGCGCCGAGCGTCCGTCCGTCGGGACCGTCGAGCGGGGTCGCGAGCTCGGTGGCGAGCAGGGTCCGCCGACGCACCGCGAGGCCGGACGCGAGCGCCTCGGACGCGGAGCGCGGCGCCTGCCGCGGCGCCCCGGCGTCGGTCGACACCGGCGCGTCGGCCGCGTCCGCCTCGTACCAGGGAGCGCCCCGCGCGTCCACGATCGCCGTGCGGCCGGCCGGGGGGAGGGACATCAGGGACAGGAGCGGGACGCCGTCGGCGCTCGGGCGGATCGGTCGGTCCACGAACGAGGCCAGGACCGCGGCGGGCGCCCCCTCGGCGAGCAGTTCGGCCGCGATCGGCGCGAGCCGGCGCGCCACCTCCTCGTGCCGCTGCTCGTGGCTTCGCATGGTGGTCCATGCGATCAGCGCGAGGCCGGTCGCGAGGAGGCCCGAGACGGCCACGAAGGTGACACGGACGTAGGTCAGCCCGAGCTCCGTGCCGAGTCGCCCACGTCGGCGGGTACGGTTCATCGGTCGCAGCGTAGCGCCCACGAACGCGCCGGACGGAGCAGCCGTCACCGGGCACGCACCCCGTCTCGAGGCTCGCTACCGACCGCGCCCCTGGAAGCGGTCGATCCCGCCCCGGGACGCGGACGCCGGCGCGGCGCGGGGACCGTTCGCAGCGGGCCGCGGGACGGTCGCGCGGGCACCCGCGCGCGCCCTACCGTACGGACGGACCGGAGCGTCGGCGGCACCGAAGCGTCGGCGCGGTCCGGAATCGAGGCCGCACATGCACCGAATCGCCACGTTCGCCCTCTCGCTCCTCCTCGCCCTCGGGGCGGGATCCGCCCTCGCCGGCCAGGTCGCCTTCGACCTCTCCGCGTTCGACGTCACGCTCGACGACAACGACGAAGGGTACGTCGACTTCGCCCTGCGCGGGAACACGCTGGTCGTCACCTTCGACGAGGAGATGGGCCACGTCCCCGCGACCATGGAAGGCACCGGCCTTCCCGTCGACGACGACGAACGGTTCGTGAACTTCGACCGGAACGCAGCGGCGGAGCGGCTGGGCCTGCCGATGACGGTCGGACCGAGCACGATCCTGATGGACGTCGAAGGGAACGGCGCCGAGATCCTCGAGGCGGTCCTGGCCCGGATGGAGATGCTCGGGCTCACGGTCGAGCCGATCCGCGACGCCCGCCCGATCCACACCTTCTACCTGCTCCGCGGCGACCAGCGCTGGCGCCTCTCGGTCACCCCCCGCATCGGGCCGCGGGGTGCGCTGATCCACCTGCAGTCGCTCTCGACCGTAGCGCGCTAGCAGGGCTCCCCGACACCTCCGTCGCCGCGCGTCCTTCGGGGCGCGCGGCACGACGTGACGGGGGTATCGTGCCCGCCATGTTCGAAGTCATCCCCTGCGTCGACGTCCAGTCCGGCCGCGCCGTCCGCCTGGCCGAGGGCGACCCGGATCGCGAGACCGTCTACTTCGAGACCCCGATCGCCGCCGCGCGGCACTGGGCCGAGCTGGGGGCGGACACCCTCCACCTGGTCGACCTCGACGCCGCCCTCGGGCGGGGCGACAACCGAGCGGCGATCGAGCCGATCGCCCGCGAGCTCTCCGTGCGGACCGAGGTCGGCGGCGGCGTCCGCAGCGTCGAGGCGGCCGACCGCTGGCTCGAGCTCGTCGACCGCGTGGTCCTCGGCACCGTCGCCGTCCGCGCGCCCGAGGTGGTCGACGCGCTGCTGGCGGCGTACGGGCCCGACCGGATCGTGGTGTCGATCGACGCGCGGCACGGCAAGGTCGCCGTCGCCGGTTGGACCGAGGTCGAAGGAGCGGTGCTCGCCACCGACCTGGCGCGCGACATGGCCCGCCGCGGCGTGCGCGAGCTGATCTTCACCGACGTGACCCGCGACGGCAC
>SLSQ01000317.1 GCA_007130355.1 Trueperaceae bacterium | reverse complement strand
TCCAGGTAGGTGCCGAAGGCGACGTGACGGTCGCCGGGGTCGTGGTCGGACACCATCACGATCTCCCACGCTCCCCCGACCTGGAAGTCGATGGAGGCCTTCGGAACGTGCATCCCTTCGGGACACGACCAACGGTGCAGCAGGTCGGGGTCGGTCCAGGTGGCCCACACGCGGTGGCGGGGTGCGCGGATCGTCCGGTCGATCACGAGGGTGGGGGCTCGGGTCGGGTCGTGGTTCATGGTGTCTCCTCCTCGGATTCCGCCAGGTGGGCGAAGCGATCGAGCGCCCCCTCCCAGTGCGTGCGATAGAACTCGAGCCACTCGGTCGCTTCGGCCAGGGGGGCGTCCCGGGCCACGCACAGGTTGCTGCGTCCCTTGGGGATCCGTTCGACCAGGCCCGCCCGCACGAGCGTGTCCAGGTGCTTCGAGATGGCGGGACGCGACATGGGAAACGACTCGGCCAAAGACCCTACGGGTCGTGGGTGCCGGCGTAGCAGGAGGAGGATCTCCCGCCGGGTCGGATCGGCCAGCGCGCCGAACACGGCGTCGAGTCGCATCGGTTGATTGGTAACCATTGAGTTACCATAGCACGGCACGCTTGCGGGACGGCCCGCTCACGACGGGCGGGCTGGCCGAGCGCCTGACGGAGGTGTCGCGGTTCGCGGTCATGCAGCACTTGGGGGTGCTGACGGACGCCGGACTCGTGATCGTCGAGCGACGGGGGAGGCGACGCTTCAATCACGTGAACGCTGCGACGCTGAGACGGTCGTGTTCCGTGCGCTGACCGACCCGGACGAGATCCTCAGGTGGTTCCCGCACACGTACGGCGAGAACCGCGTGAAGCGCGTGGTGTTCGAGCAGCGCGTCGGCGGCCGCCCCTGCATTCCGTGCGGCTGCTGGAGTACCTGCGCCAGGGCGAAGTCGAGCGAGCGTCATTCCTCGATCGCTGGCTCGTCCTCGGCGGCCTCGAACGCCGCCTCGGCCGCCGACGCGACGCTTCGGTAGGCCGGCCCCAGGTGCGCGACGAGGTCGTCGTCGAGCGCCGTGAAGGTACCCAGCCGACGCAGCAGCGACAGGTCGGGCCGCTCGCTGGGGAGATCGATCCGGGGCGGGGGCTCGGCCGCGGACCAGAAGCCGGCGGGGTCGAGCGACGTCGTGTCGGCTGCGGACTCCCGCTCGGGGTCGACCTCGGTGGATGGGGCGGAGCCCTCGGCGTCCGCGCCGGACCCGGCGCCCACCTGCCGCCGCAGCCCCTCGAGCAGCTCGTCCTGGCCGCGTCCGCGCAGGCGGAAGAGCAGGAACGGGTTCTCGTCGAGCTGCTCGCCGAGCAGGTAGCAGGTGGCGGCGATGTGCTTGCACACGGCGGCCTCGTCCGGGCAGGTGCAGGCGAGGCGCAGGTGCGCGAGCTTCGTCGGGAAGAGCGAGGGGCGAGCCTGGCCGAACACCTCGTCGATGCCGCGCGGCATCTCGCCCGCGAGCAGGCTGGCGGCGAGGTCGGGGCGACGCGCCAGGGCGGCGATCACGCGCTCCCAGGCGCCGCCTGCGAGCGGTGCGAGACCGATGGTGACGCGGTAGGGCTGGCGTCGCGAGCCCTGGACCTGGGCGAGCACCGTGCCGGATCGCTCTTGGAGCGACAGCACCTGTCCGGCGCGGGCGTAGGCGCGGCCACGGGCGAGGCGGAGCGGGGTGATGAGGCGCTCGAGGGCGGCGATCCAGCGCTCGGCCCACCAGCTCTCGACGAAGGCGCCGCGTCGGCTGCGGCTCGCGACGCCCTGGTCGGTGGGGATGGCGCGGGTCGGTCGGTGGTGGCGGCGGGGGCGGTTGCGGCGGGAGCGGCGGGAGCGGCGGCGCGTCATGCGAGCGCCTCCCGCCGCAGCGCCACCAAGTCGCGCAGCGCGCGGCCGTCGAGGTCGACGAGCGCCCGCTCGCCGCTGGCGATGACGTCGCCGGCCAGCGCGCGCTTGCCCTCGATCATCTCGGCGATGCGTTCCTCGAGCGTGCCGACGGTGACGAAGGTATGCACCTGTACGCCCTTGCGCTGGCCGATGCGGTAGGCGCGGTCGGTGGCCTGGTCCTCCACCGCCGGGTTCCACCAGCGGTCGAAGTGGAAGACGTGCGAGGCGCGGGTGAGGTTGAGCCCGGTGCCGCCCGCCTTGAGCGACAGCAGGAAGATCGGCGGCCCGCCGTCCTCCTGGAAGGCGCGCACCAGGTCGGCACGGCGTTCGGCCTTCACGCCGCCGTGCAGGAACGGAACCTCGACACCGAACCGAGCGGCCAGATGCGCGGCGAGCAGGTCGCCCATCTTTCGGTACTGGGTGAAGACCAGCGCAGCGTCGCCGGCGTCCAGCGCACCTTCGAGCAGGGTGCACAGGCGCGCGAGCTTAGGGCTGCGGCGCTCCGCGGCCGCCAGAGACGCGGCGTCGGCGACCGCCGTTCGCGAGGCCTGCGGGCGCTCGCCGACGGCCTGGGCGGGGTGGTTGCAGATCTGCTTGAGGCGCGTAATCATCTTCAACACCAGCCCCTTGCGCGTGATGCCTTCGGCGCCGTCGACGGCGCGGAGCGACGCGTCGACCACGCTCTGGTAGAGGCTCGCCTGCTCCTCGGAGAGCTGCACCCAGGCCGGCTGGACGACCTTGTCGGGGAG
>SLSQ01000314.1 GCA_007130355.1 Trueperaceae bacterium | reverse complement strand
CGCTCCGCCGCGCCGTTCCCGGACGGGGACGGCGCGGCGGTACGGGGACGTCGATCCTGCCGACGACGGTTCGGTTCCTATTTCGACATGCTTCGCTACACGGCCTCGCGCTTGTTGCAGATCGTGCCGACCGTCCTGGGCGTCAC
Organism: Trueperaceae bacterium; assembly: GCA_007130355.1. Classification (GTDB taxonomy): domain Bacteria; phylum Deinococcota; class Deinococci; order Deinococcales; family Trueperaceae; genus SLSQ01. The sequence goes on along the minus strand of SLSQ01000314.1, from coordinate 10,380 downwards.
GCTGCTGGTGTTCTCGCTCATATGGATGATCCCCGGCGACCCCGCGATGCTCCTGGCGGGCGAGGAAGCCGGTTCGGAAGAGGTCGAGGCGCTGCGGCGCTCGTTGGGTCTCGACCGACCGATCCATATCCAATACGTCACCTGGCTCGGAGGCGTCGTGACCGGCGATTGGGGAACGAGCATCTTCCGTCCCCGCGCCGTCCTGCCCGAGTTGCTGGCACGCCTCCCGGCGACGTTGGAGCTGGCGTTCGCCAGCATGGTGCTGTCGGTCGTGGTGGCCGTGCCGCTGGGCGTCCTGTCCGCGATTCGACAGAACAGTCGTTTCGATAGCGGAGGTCGCATCGTGAGCCTGCTCGGGCTCTCGATGCCGAACTTCTGGATCGGCCTGCTGCTGATCCTGATCTTCGCCTACCACCTGCGGTGGCTCCCCGCCTCCGGACGGGGCACGTTGCAGCACATGATCCTTCCCACCATCGCCCTGGGTACCGGAATGATGGCGGAGGTGATGCGGGTCACCCGCTCGACCATGCTCGAAGTCGTGCGGCAGGACTACGTGCGCACGGCCGCCGCCAAGGGCCTCCGAAACTTCGTCGTGCAGTACAAGCACGCGCTCCGGAACGCGCTGATCTCCGTAGTGACGGTGATCGGTCTGCAACTCGGGTTCCGGCTCGGGGGCACCGTCGTGATCGAGCAGGTGTTCGCCTACCCGGGCCTGGGCCGTCTCGCCTACGACGCCATGCTGCAGCGCGACATCCCGATCATCATGGGCACGCTGCTGATCTTCGCGCTGATGTTCCTCGTGATCAACGTGATCGTCGACCTGCTCTACAGCCTCCTCGACCCCAGGATCCGGTACGGCTGATGCTACGGAACACGACCCAGACCGGCAGCGGTCACGACGACGTGCACGACGTTCCGGTCGAGACGCCGGGACGCAAGGCGCTCCGACGACTGTTCCGCAACTCGACCGCCCTGACCGGACTCGCCATCGTGCTGATCGTCACGACGCTGGCGGTGCTCGCGCCGGTCCTCGCCCCCCACGACCCCACCGACATTCAGCTCCGCAACCGCTTGCAGGCCCCCAGCGCCACGCATTGGCTCGGAACCGACGAGAACGGGCGCGACATCCTCTCGCGCCTCATGTACGGTGCGCGCATCTCGCTCCTGGTAGGCCTGGGCACCGTCCTGCTCCGTGCCGTGATCGGCATCTCGGTGGGCCTCGTGTCCGGGTTCTACGGCGGTCGGATCGACGCCGTGCTGATGCGGATCACGGACGTGTTCATCGCGTTCCCGAGCCTCTTGCTCGCACTGGCCATCATCGCCATCTGGGGGACGGGCCTGGACAAGGTCGTCCTGGCGCTCAGCATCGCGGGATGGCCCCAGTTCGCCCGGCTCGTGCGCGGCGAGGTGCTCAGCATCAAGGAGCGTACGTTCGTCGAAGCCGGTCGGGCGCTGGGCATACGCCACCTGCGGCTCATCGTCCGCCACGTCCTGCCCAACGCGCTGCCCATCATCATCGTCTACGCTTCGCTCAACATCTCGTCCCCGATCATCGCCGAGGCGGCGCTGTCGTTCCTCGGCCTCGGCATCCAGTCGCCCGACATCAGCTGGGGCACCATGCTCTCAAGCGCGCAGCGCTTCATGCGCACCGCCTGGTGGTTGGCCACGATCCCCGGCATCGCGATCACCGTCACCGTGATCGGCTTCAACCTGTTCGGGGACGGCCTGCGCGACGCGCTCGATCCGCGCATGCGCTGAGCCACGTTCCGTACCGGAGGCATCACCTTGTCCACCCGTTCCGCTTCGACCTTCCGCGTCGTTCAGGCGCACGTGCACCTGGACGATCCCCACATCTGCAACGACGACAGCGACAGTCTGGCGATCCAGGCCGCGCTGTACGAATCCCTGGTCGCGCGCGTCGACGCGTCCAGCTTCGCACCGGCGCTCGCCACCGGCTGGACCGTCTCGGACGACGCCCGAACCTGGACGTTCGCGCTCCGGCCCGACGTCCGTGCGCACGACGGAACCCACCTGACCGCGGCGGACGTCGTCGCCAGCCTGGAACGCGTCCGCGATCCGCGCCTGGGCGGACGGCTCGGTACGGAGGGCGTCTACGCCAGCTACCTGGAAGGCGCCCGGTACCGGATCGAGGAGCACGACTCCGGCGAGTCGGTCCGCATCGAACTGGGTCGACCGATCGCCGACTTGCTGGACCTGATCGTCGACTTTCCGATCGTTCCGAGCCAAGCGCACGAGCGCTTCGCGACCGCACCGGTGGGCACCGGCCGCTACCGGTTCGCACGCGCGAGCGAGCACGAGGTCGTCCTCGACAGGTTCGAAGACCACTGGAGCGGAACGAGCGCGCACGAGCAGGTCGTGTTCCGGAGCGAGCCCGACGCGGCGGCACGCGTCGAAGCGGTGCGTTCCGGTCGGGCCGACGTCGCCTCGGCGCTGACGCCGGCCCTCGCCGAAGCGGCCGAAGGCGCGCCGAACGTGCGCATCGTGTCCCAGCCGGCCAGCATGTGCGCCGTGTTCTTCTTCGCCCTGCACGATCGGGACGCACCGTCGCCGGTGCGCGACGTGCGCGTCCGCCGAGCGCTGCACCACGCCACCGACGTCGACGCGATCGTACGGACCGCCTTGCACGGCCGGGCCCGCCGCTTGTCCGGCCCGTTCACCGAACGTCACCTCGCGCACGATGCGCAGGTCCCTCCGTACGCGTGGGATCAGGCACGGGCCCGCGCCTTGCTGGCCGAGGCAGGGCACGGAGCAGGCCTCGAACTGACGGTGGACGTGCCGACCCGGCTTCCCGACGAAGCGATGGAGGTCGCCGCCATGCTGAAGCGACAGTGGGCCGAGGTCGGCGTGACGCTGCACGTCGTCCCGCACGACGATCGACCCGCGTACGCCGACATGGTCCGGGCCAAGAAGATCCACGACCTCTGCTGCTTCGACTCCGGACCGATCAGCAGCTACCGAGTCCTCGTCGAGAAGTTCCACTCCCAGGTCCGAGGGCCGTGGTGGCAAGGCTACGCGTCGGCCGAGGTCGACGCCGGCATCGAACGCGCTGCGACGCTTCCCGACGTCGACGCGCGACGTCGCGTGCTTCGCGACGTGTACCGCCAGCTGCACGACGACGCTCCATGGCTGTACCTCTATTCGCCCGACAAGCTCTGGCTGGCGTCGGACCGGCACGACGACTGGCGCCCCACGTTCCAGGGCGTGACGACGGTATGAACCGCGGCGAGGAGGTCCCCTCGGGCCCGGTCGATCTCGCCCTGTTCGGCGACGTGCTCGGGCAGGACGGTACGTTGCATCGTGGCGTCTGGCTGTCCGTCGACGGCGGGCGCATCGTCGGAATCGGGAGCGAGGCGCCGGAGGCGCGCGCCACGAAGCGCCTGCCCGACCACCTGATCCTTCCGGGGGTGATCGACGCGCACGTGCACACGCGGTCCAGTCTCCTCGAAGGCATCGAAGCGACCACGCGTGCCGCAGCAGCCGGTGGCGTGACCACCGTGCTGGACATGCCGTTCGATGCGCCCGCGGATCCTGTCGACACCCCCGAGCGATTCGAGGCGAAGAGGGACGCGATCGGCCGCGAGGCGTACGTCGACGTGGCCTTGTACGCGACCTTCCCGCCTACCGGTCCGCTCGCGAACCTCGAACCCCTCGCGCGCCTCGGTGCCGCGGGGTTCAAGGTGTCCGTCTACGGATCGGACCCCGTGCGCTTCCCGCGAATCCCGGACGGGCGACTGCTCGAAGCGTTCGAACGGATCGCGGACATCGGCATTCCCGTGGCCGCGCACCAGGAGAATCAGGAGATCGTCGACGCGTTGATCGCCGACGCCGTCGCGGCCGGCAGGCACGAACCCCGAATGCACGCCCGAACGCGCCCCCCGGTCGCCGAGACCGAAGCGACCGGCCGCCTTCTCGAGATCGCGCACTGGACGGGCGCTCGCGTCCACGTCGTGCACGGAACGTTGCCGCGGACCTTCGACCTGGTCGCACGCCATCGCGCCGACGGAGGCGTCGTCCGCGCCGAGACCTGCGTTCAGTACCTGCTGCTCGACGAAGGTGCGCTGGACAGGCTCGGCGGGCGTGCGAAGTGCAACCCGCCGTTGCGAGCGCGCGAGCACGTCGAGGGGCTCTGGTCCTACCTGCAGGACGGCCGGATCGATCTGGTCACCTCCGACCACTCGCCCTATCCGCTCGACGAGAAGGACGTCCGCGACATCTTCGCCGCTCGCCCTGGCCTTCCTGGCGTCGAGACCCTGCCGATCCTGCTGTACAGCGAAGGCGTCGACCGCGGCAAGATCGACCTGGCGCGGTTCGCGCAGCTGCTCGCGTCCGGTCCCGCCGAGGCGTTCGGCTTCGCCCGCAAGGGCGCGATCGCTCCAGGGTACGATGCCGACCTGATGGTGATCGATCCGAACGCACGCTGGACGGTCGAGGAGCGGGAACTGACGACGTCGGTCGGCTGGTCGCCGTACCAAGGTCGGGAGGTGCGCGGACGCGTGGTGCGCACGTTCGTGCGTGGAGCGCTCGCCTTCGACGGTTCGGACGTGACGGTGCAGGCGGGGCACGGTCGCTTCGTGGGGCCGGAACGGCCGGACGCATGACCGCCGAGCGCACGGCGACGGCACCGACGGTGGGCACGGCGACCTCCAGCCGCGTGCTCACGCCGTGGGTGGCGCAGGCACGTCCGCAGCCGCCGACGATCGTTCGGGGCGCCGGACGGCACCTGCATACGAAGGACGGGCGACGCCTCCTGGACCTCTCCGCGGGCCTCGTCGCCGTGAACGTCGGTCACGGGCACCCGCGCGTGGTCGAGGCGATCCGGCAGCAGGCGGAGAAGCTCTGCTACGCCACGCCGGCGTTCGGCAACGACGAGCGCGAAGCGCTGGCGTCGCGTCTGTCCGACCTCGCCCCGTGGGCCGAAGGCGCACGGAGCTTCTTCACCACGGGCGGCGGCGAAGCGAACGAGGACGCCGTGAAGATGGCGCGTGCGATCACCGGTCGCCACAAGGTGCTGAGCGCCTACCGGTCGTTCCACGGAAGCGCTCCCGGAGCAGGAACGCTCACAGGCGAGGACCGGCGCTGGGCGAACGAGCCCGGAATGCCGGGCGTGGCGCGCTTCTTCGCCCCGTACCCGTACCGGTCCCCGTTCGGAACCACCGACCCGCAGGCGGAGACCCGGGCCGCGCTCGCGCACCTGGAGCTGGTCCTGACGCACGAAGGACCCGCGAACGTGGCCGCGATCGTGTTGGAGCCGGTGGTGGGCACGAACGGCGTGATCGTTCCGCCGGAGGGGTACCTCGAGGGCGTCCGCGAGCTGGCCACGCGGCATGGGATCGTGCTGATCTTCGACGAGGTGATGACCGGATTCGGACGCGTCGGCGATCGGTTCGCTGCGGTTCGGTTCGGCGTCGAACCCGACATGATCACGATGGCGAAGGGGATCGCGAGCGCGTACGTGCCCCTCGGGGGCGTGCTCGTCCGCGAGCGCCTCGCCGCCCACTTCGACGACGCGCCGCTGATGTGCGGCCACACCTACTCGGGCCACCCGCTCGCCGTCGCCGCTGCCGACGCGAACCTGACGGTCCTCGAGGAGGAGGGGCTGTACGAGCGGGCACGCTCGCTCGAGGAGTCGTTGCGCGAGCGGCTGAACGGCCTCCGCGACGCGCACGAGGCGATCGGCGACGTACGCGGCATCGGCGCGTTCTTCGGCATCGAGTTCGTGCGCGACCGCACCACCAAGGAGCCCTGGGTGCCTTGGTACGGCGGCGGCAACGCCCCGATGACCCGCTTCACCGGCGCCCTGCGCGACGAAGGGGTCTACGCCTTCGGACGCTACAACGTCCTGCTCGTTTCGCCGCCCCTGACGATCCTGGAATCCGAACTCGACGAGGGCGTCGAGGCGCTCGATCGCGTGCTCGCACGCGAACCTTGGAGGACCCCATGACCGATGGTACGCCTGTCGAACTGTTGAACTTCGTGTCCGGCGCGTGGCGTCGTTCGTCTGCGAGCGATCGGAGTCCGGTGGTGAACCCGGCGTCGGGGACCACCTTGGCGGAGGTGCCGCACTCGGCGGCGAGCGAGGTGGACGCGGCGGTGCGGGGTGCGGCGGCGGCGTACCCGGCGTGGCGGGATACGCCGGTGGTGGAGCGGGTGCAGCCGCTCTACCGCTTGAAGGCGATCTTGGAGCGGGATCTGGACGAGATCGCGCGGGGGATCGTGGAGGAGTGCGGCAAGACGTTCGGCGAGGCGAAGGGCGAGCTGCAACGGGGGATCGAGAACGTCGAGGTGGCGTGCGGCATGCCGTCGCTGATGCAAGGGATCAACAACGAGGACGTGGCGCGCGGGATCGACGAGCACATGTTCCGGCAGCCGCTCGGGGTGGTCACGGCGATCACGCCGTTCAACTTCCCGGGCATGATTCCGCTCTGGTTCCTGCCGTACGCGGTGGCGACCGGCAACTGCTTCGTGCTGAAGCCGAGCGAGCGGGTGCCGATGACGACGCAGGCGATCGTGCGGGCGTGCGAGGAGGCGGGCTTCCCGCCGGGCGTGGTGAGCCTGGTGAACGGAGGTCGCCCCACGGTCGAGGCGTTGCTGGATCACGACGAGGTGCGCGCGGTCAGCTTCGTGGGCTCGACGCCGGTGGCGCGGGCGGTGTACGCGCGAGCGACGGCGTCGGGGAAGCGGGCGCAGTGCCAGGGGGGCGCGAAGAATCCGGCGGTGGTCCTGCCGGACGCGGACCTCGACCTCGGAACGCGGATCTTGGCGGATAGCGCGTTCGGGTGTGCGGGGCAGCGGTGTCTGGCGACGAGCGTGGCGATCACGGTGGGCGAAGCGCGCGAGGCGTTCACCGAACGGATCGCGGAGGACGCGGCGTCGCGTCGGGTGGGGTTCGGTCTGGACGAGGGCGTGCAGATGGGTCCGGTGATCAGTGGCGAGAGTCGCGACCGGATCGCGGGGCTGGTCGAGACGGGCGTGCGGGAGGGCGCGCGCGTGGTGGTCGGGGGCGGGCCGGCCGAGGTGGACGGGTACGCGGACGGGTTCTTCTATCACCCGACGGTGCTCGACGGCGTGGAGGCGGGGTCGACGCTTTCGGGGACGGAGGTGTTCGGTCCGGTCCTGTCGCTGATGCACGTGGACACGCTCGAGGAGGCGATCGCGCTGGTGAACGATCGGCCGTTCGGGAATCAGGCGTGCGTGTTCACGAGCAGTGGGGCGTCGGCGCGGGCGTTCCGGCGTGAGGTGCGGGCGGGGAACATCGGCGTGAACCTGGGCGTGGCGGCGCCGATGGCGTTCTTCCCGTTCAGCGGGTTCAAGGAGTCGTTCTTCGGGGATCTGCACGCGCAGGGGGCGCATGGGGTGGAGTTCTACACGGAGACGAAGGTGGTGGTGGAGCGCTGGCCGGCGCAGTGGACACGAACCTTCTGAGGAGGAACCCTGGTACGACCGGTCGCGCGGGTGAGGGCCGGACCGCGCACCCGTGGGGCGAGCTTCGCGAGGCGCGCACGGGTCAGGCCGTGGCCGGGGTCCTTCGTCGTGACGGGCGTCCCGTCCCTCCGATCCCTCACGCCCTCGCTTCGACGAGCGACGTCTCCATCGGGAACACGATTCCGGCGTCGTCGGTGCGCGGCGCGAGGCCGCGTTCGAGCTCGGCGACCAGCGCCACGAGGGTGTCGTCGTCGAGACGCCCGAGCGGACCCGCCAGGGGCGAGCTGGCCGCCTCCTGACGGAGGTACTCCTGCGCGGAGGGGAACCGCACGTCCAGGACGTCGTGTTCGATGCGGACGTCGTCGAATCCGGATTCTGCGAGTTCGTCGCGGAGCGCAGGAGCGTCCGGTCCGGAGAACGGTGCGCGCATCATGTCGCCCGCTTCGTGCCCGACGTGGCGCTCGAGCGCGTCGGCGAGGACGACGTAGCTCGGATGGAAGCTCGTGCTTCGCAGGACCGCGAGGGTCGCGCGCCCGCCACGGTCCAGGACGCGGTGGATCTCGGCGAGCGCACGGCGGCGGTCGTCGACGAACTGGAGGACCTGCTGCGCGAGGACGACGTCGAACGAGGCGTCGTCGAACGGCAGCGACTCGAGGGCGCCCCGGGTCCAGGCCACGCGCTCCTCCGGGTCGCGGCGTCGCGCCTCGGCGAGCATGCCTTCGTTCGGATCGAGCGCCGTCGGTCGCACGGTCGCGTCGCGGTGGGCCGCGGCGGTGCGGGCCACGATGCCGGTACCGCAGCCGGCGTCCAGGAGGCGTTCGGTCGGCGCGACGCGGCCGAACGCGAGCAGGCGTTCGGCCCAGCGGCGGAACATGCGCGCGACCAGGTAGCGCTCGTACGCGCCGGCGCTGTCGGTGTCCAGTCGCCAACCTTTCGTCGGGGTGGCTTCGTGCATGGGTGGACCTCCTTTCGTATGTAGACCGATCGTCATATTCGCGAGTCTATGGTACGTGAAGGGAGATGGTCAAGGACACCCGGACCCGCATGATCGACGCGACGGCCACGCTGATCCAGGCCCGCGGGTATCGCGGCACCAGCCTGAGCGACGTCCTCGCCGCGAGCGGCGCGCCACGCGGGTCGCTGTACTTCCACTTTCCCGGTGGAAAGGAGGACCTCGTGCTGGAGGCGGTGCGTGCCGGCGTCGAGATCGCGACCGAGGAGCTCCGCGTCGCGCTCGACACGGCCGAACATCCGGCCGACGGCGTCCGTGCCTTCTTCCGCGCCGCGGCCCGCGAGATGGTCGCGTCCGACTTCCGGTTCGGGTGTCCGGTCGCGCCGGTCGTGCTCGACGAGCCGGAGCTGGACACGGAGCTGGACGCGCTCTGCCGGGACGCGTTCGCGGAGTGGGCGGAGGCGTACCGGAACGCCATGCGGAAGCGGGGCGTGGACGCCCAGCGAGCGCGACGTACCGCACGCACCGTCCTGGCCGCGCTCGAGGGCGCGCTCTTGCTGGCACGGAGCGAGCGGGACACGGCGCCGCTCGACGAGATCGGGGAGGAGATGGCGGACCTGGTCGCGCGGACCTGCGCCGACCACGATGCGGCCACGGCGCGGCCCTCGGACCGATCGGACGGACCGGCCGAAGCGTGAACCGGGTCTCGACCCGGCGCTCGGCGACCGCGTCGGAAACGGGCACGGGAGCGGCGCACGGCTTCGTCGCGCGTCGCCTCGCGTAACCGATCCAGGACCTCCGTACCCGCCGACGCTTCGTTCTCGCCCGCGACGTCGATCGCCCTGCGGCCCTCGTCGTCGGCCGTTCCGGCGCGCGCGGCTTCGAACAGGTGGAATTGGGCCCAGCCGGTTCCGACCGCGGCGAATGCGACCACGGCCACGGCGAAGGCGACGAGGTGCCGTGCGAAGATCGACGTCATGACCCTTGGATGGCACGGCCTCCCGACCTTCCCCTGCCACCCCCCGCTCATCGTGTCCGCGTAGCCTCGGAATCATGCCCCCCGCACGCGCCTGCACCCGCAGCGCACGCCGGTCCTGCCGCGTGACGCGGATCGTCCTGCTCGTGGTCGCGCTGGTGGCCATGGCCGAGGCCGTGCGTCCCGCCTTCGCGCAGGACGGCCTCTACGGTCCCGGAGCCGAGCCGGACGCGGCCTGGATCCGGGCGGTGAACGCGCGCGATCCGGGCGGCCTCGGGATGCGGCTGAACGACGGTCCGCTCCTCTCGGTCGCGTTCGGGGATGCGACCGCCTACCGCGCGGTCGAGCCCGGTTCCGTGCCGGTCGATCTGGGCGGGGTACGCCTCGAGGTCGACATGCCCGGCGGCGCCTTCTTCACGGTCGTCGCGACCGGTGCGGATCCGCTCGTGATCGAGGACGAGGCGTTGATCGACGTCTCACGCGGCCTGCTCGGCCTGATGAACCTGACCGACCGACCGGCCCTGACGCTGGCCACCGACGATGGCACGCCCGTGGTCGAGGACGTACCGCCCGGCGCGCACCGCGCCGTCGCCGTCGCGCAGGCGGAGGTGGGGCTGCGGGTCGAGGACGATGCCGGCGAGCTCGGCACGGTCGAACCGCGCCTGCTCGAACGGGGCGTCGCGCACGCGGTGCTGGTGGTCGACGGGCCCGACGGGCCGCTCGTCCGGCTCGTCGCTTCCGCACGCGCGGAGTGACGCGTGGTCTTCACCAGCACGGCGTTCCTGTTCCTGTTCCTGCCGGTCTTCCTGGCCGTCTACGCGCTGCTGCCCGCGCGGCTGCGGACCTCGTGGATCCTGCTCGCCTCGTACGGGTTCTACGCCTGGTGGCGACCGGACTTCGCGCTGGTGTTCGTCGCCTCGACGGCCGTGGCGTACGGCGTCGGGCGGCGGGTGGTGCGGCTCCGGGAGGGCGATCCGCGCGGCGCGCGGCGGGCCCTCGCCGCCGGGGT
>SLSQ01000141.1 GCA_007130355.1 Trueperaceae bacterium | reverse complement strand
CGGCGCCCGCCCGCGCCGGGCGCGGCGTCGGCGTGCGCGGCGGAGACGTCGTGGGGGCCGGAGGGGGTGGGTGTGTCGCCGGACCCCGGGTCGCGCGGCGTCATTCGAACTCGATCCCGATCCGCACGCGCGTGCCGGCGGCGAGCTCGGAGAGGTTCATGCGGCCGCTCGCGTGGACGAGCGTGTGGCCTACGGCGGGGCCGCCGACGCGGAGGGCGTAGGCGTTCCCCGGGACCGGCTCGTCCAGGTCGAGGATCCAGTAGCCGCCGGCGCCGTCGCTCTCGGCGCGGCCGCGACCGGGCAGGTGGCCCAGACCGGCGTCGAAGGCGGGCGTGTGGCTACGGGTCAGCAGCATCGTTCCGTTCCGGTAGGCGTAGAAGTCGCGGACGCGGACCCCGCTCACCGAGTGGCGCCATTCGATGTGCCATTCGGGGGCGTGTGCGAGCGGCACGCGTGCGAGCACAGCGTGGTCCGCTCCGCGGACGACCAGGTACGGCTCGGAGCCGTTCGCCGCGGCGAGCGCGGGCGTCCCGAGCAGGAGCAAGATAGATGCAGCGTAGCGGGCGACCGCGGCGGGAGGGAACGAGGACGCTCCCTCCCGGACGGCCGGGACGTTCGGGCTCACGCGCGGTGCGCGCACCCGAAACCGGTCACTGCGGCGGGAGCAGGTGCTCCGGCACCTCGTAGCCGGCGTCCTGGTAGTACTGGACGGCGGCCGGGTGCAGCGGGATCGGCGAGGCCGCGAGCGCGTTCTCGGGCGTCGTGTCGTTCGCCGAGGGGTGCACGGCGATGACGTCGTCGATGTTCGAGTAGAGCGCGTCGAGGAAGTCGTACGCGAGCTGGTCGGGCATCTCGGCGGCCGCGACGATCACGTTGGGGGTGCCGATCGTCTGCACGTCCACGTCGACGCCCGGGTAGGTGCCGGCTCGGAGCGTGTACGGCGCGAACACCTCGCTGGCGCCGAGGCCGGCGTCGAGTTCGTCGCCGTCGATCGCCACGATCACGATGTCGCGGGTGGTGGCCAGGTCGAGGATCGAGCTGGTGGGCGGCCCGACCGACCAGAAGCCGGCGTCGATGTCGCCGTCGCGGAGCGCGGCGGCGGTCTCGTTGAAGTTCAGGCGCTGCTCGGAGAAGTCGTCGTAGGTGATGCCGTTCGCTTCGAGGATCGCCTGGGCGCTCACCTCGGTGCCGCTGCCGGGCGCGCCGACCGAGACGCGGCGGCCGACCAGGTCGGCGAGGGACTCGATGCCGCTGCCTTCCAGCGTCACCAGCTGCACGGCGTTCGTGTACGCGACGCCCAGGGCGCGCAGGTTCGGGAGCTGTGGGGGCTGGCCGTCGCCGCCGAAGTTCACGGTGCCGGTGTACGCCTGGAACACCGTGTCGGCGAGCGCGAGGGCGATGTCGCTGTCGCCGCGGGCGATCAGGCCGACGTTCTCGACCGAGGCGCCGGTGACCTCCGCTGCCGCGGTGTAGCCGTCGATGTGCCGGTTGACGATCTCGGCGTAGGCGCCGCCGGTCGGGTAGTAGACGCCGCCGGTACCGCCGGTCGCGATGGACAGGCTGCCCTGCGCCATCGCCATGCCGAGCACGAGCGTCGATGCGGCGAGCGCCGCCACGAGGGTGCGGATACGCATGCTTCACCTCCACGAATTAGGTCGTTCACCACGAGCATACAAGGTTTCGGGCGGCGGGCGCGTCGGGTCCGGACGCTCCCGGATCTCGCCGGGGGCGTCTCCGCGCGTCCGGGACGCCGGTGGTAGAACGGACCGATGCTGGACGACGTCGTGGTGCTGGACCTCTCGCGGATCTTGGCCGGTCCGTACTGTACGCAGCTCCTGGCCGATCTGGGGGCGCGCGTGATCAAGGTCGAGGCCCCCCGCGGCGACGACACGCGTGGCTGGGGTCCGCCGCATGCGCACGACCAGAGCGGCTACTTCCTGTCGGTGAACCGCGGCAAGGAGAGCGTGGTCCTCGATCTCAAGACCGAGCGGGGTCGGGCCCTCGCGCAGGCGCTTGCGGGACGGGCCGACGTGCTGGTCGAGAACTTCAAGGTCGGCGACCTGGCGCGCTACGGACTCGACCCCGAAACGCTCCACGCGGCGAACCCGGGCCTGATCTACGCCTCGATCACCGGCTACGGCTCGGCCGGACCCCGGGCGTCGCAGTCGGGCTACGACGCGGCGCTGCAGGCGATCACCGGCGTGATGGCGATGACGGGCGAGGCGGGCCGTCCTCCCGCCAAGCTGGGCGTCGCCTGGATCGACGTGCTGACCGGGCTGCACGCCGCGGTCGGGGTGCTGGCGGCGCTGCACGAGCGGGCCGCCACCGGGCTGGGCCGGGTGCTCGAGCTGTCGTTGTTCGAGACCGGTCTGGCGAGCTTGGTGAACCAGGCGCAGGGGGCGCTGCTGACCGGCGAGGCGCCGCAGCGGCTCGGCAGCGCGCATCCGAGCATCGTGCCGTACCAGGCGTTCGAGACCGCCGACGCCCCGCTGATGCTGACCGTCGGCAACGACGCGCAGTTCCGTCGGGCGTGCGCGGTGCTCGATCTGCCGCTGGCGGACGAGCCCCGATTCGCGACCAACGAGGCGCGCGTCCGCCACCGCGGCGAGTTGATCCCGCTCCTGAACGAACGGCTCCAGGCCGAACGTCGCGACGTCTGGCTCGAGCGGTTCCGGGAGGCGGGCGTCTCGGCCACGCCGGTGCTCGACCTGCCCGACGCGCTCCGCGATCCGCAGGCGGAGGCGCTCGGGACGGTGGGGCGCTACCGACACCCGACCGCCGGCGAGGTGCCGTACGTCCGCAGTCCGCTGCGCCACCACCGGCCGACCGGGTCCGCCGGCGACGGGTCCCCGGCGGACGAGGGCGACGCGGCACGTCCGCCGCTGCTGGGCGAGCACACCGCGACGGTGCTGACGGATCTGCTCGGGCTCGGGCCCGAGGAGCTGGCCGCGGCGGAGCGGGAGGGCGCGGTGCGTACGGCGCGCGCGATGCCTGCGGGGTCGGAGGCGCCGGGCGGCGGGGACGCCGCGGGCTAGCGGTCGGTCAGCAGCGGGAGCGGATCGAAGGCGTTCCAGGAGCAGGGGTCGCCGTCGTCGCCGCGGTACGCGCCGAAGTGCAGGTGCGGCGGGGTGGTGCGGGCGTTGCCGGTGTTCCCGACGTAGCCGAGGACGGTGTCCGGGTCCACGCGGTCGCCCTCGCGCACGCCTGCGTAGGCGCTCAGGTGGGCGTAGTAGTAGCGGATCCCGCCTCCGCCGACGACGGTCACCGTGAGGCCGCCGAGGACGCGTTCGGCGATCCTCCAGACGTAGCCGTCGGTGGCGCTGCGGACGGGGGTGCCGGTCGGCGCGAACAGGTCCTGTCCCTGATGGACGCGTCCGACGCCACGGGGCGCACCCCAGGTGTCGGCGATCCGCGCGACGCGCACGCCGTCGACGGGCACGGCGAGGGTCGCGGCCGGTTCGGTTCCGGCGGCCGCCACGTAGGAGGGGAACACCTCCCGGTAGGCGGCGCGCACGGCCCGGTCCCGGGCTTCGGCCTCGTTTCGGGGCGGCGGAGGGGGTACATCGGGCGGGGGGCAGACGAACGGCGGTTCGGCCGACGCGCCGGCGGGCAGGGCCTGCGCCGCCGCGGGGTGCGCGGCGAACGACGCGGTGCAGAGGAGGGCGAGGACCGCGGCGCGCCGCGGTCCGAACGGAACGCGGCCTGCGCGGTGCGAGCGGTGCATGGACCGAGCGTACGCGGGACGACGCCTCCGTTCGGTGCTCGGCGACGCGCTTCGGCTCGAGGAACGGACCGGCGGCCGTGGCGTCAGTCGGCGTCCTCGGTGAGCAGGTCGGCGACGTGGCCGCGTAGGAGGCCGGCGTAGACGCCCTCGATCTCGATCCGGTCGGCGGCCGCCTCGGCGACCGGGTAGGCGGGGTTGTGCGGCCGAAGGGCGTAGCGCCGGGCGTCCAGGCGGTCGAGGTACTTGAGCGTGACGTCGTCGTCGCCGACGCGGACGGCGCAGATCTCGCCGCTGCGACGCGGCGGGCGCTTCTCGAACAGGACGACGTCGCCGTCCTGGATCAGGTCGGCCATCGAATCGCCGCGGACCCGCAGCGCGAAGGCGCGGCCGTTCAGGCCGGAGAGCGGCAGGTACCCCTCGGCGTCGGCGACCGCTTCGGCGAGGGGGCCGGCGGGGATCGCGCCCAGCACCGGCACGCCGGTGACGTCGGCGGGGAGGCTCAGCTTCGGAGAGCGCCCGCGTCCCCGACTCTCGAACGTCAGGTAGCCCTTGTCATTGAGGGCGGAGAGGTGCTGCTTGAGGCTGACGTAGTGCACGCCGAGCTCGCGGGCGAGCTCGGCCGGGGCGGGAGGAGCCCCGGTACGCGCGACGTGGTCGCGCAGGCGTTCGTACACGCGGTGCTGAGCGGGCGAGAGCGGAGGACGCACGATGCCTCAAATGATAAGGTATCCGGCCGCAGGCGTCAAGCGCGGGTGTGCGCTGGGTGAGCGCGACCCGGGTCCGGGCTCGCGGCCGGGAGCGCCGTCCAGCACGATCGTCGGAACGATTCCGAGAAGGCGGCCCCTGGAATCACGTGTGAAATCGGTGAGAATCGTCGGCCAGGACACGAAAAGGGGCTGGACAGGGGGCGCCCCGAGGTGCTATAGTTTTTGTAGTTCCCGCGGCGGCGGGGCGCACCCGGAGCGATCCGAACGGCGGGTCCATCCGGCCGAACCATCCCGCGCCCGCCCGAAGATCGACCGCGGACCCCTCGAACCCCCCGCGTCCGGACCGCCAGGTCCGCGCGAATCGCGAAGGAGCGCTCATGCTCAACACCTTCGACACGCTGCGTACGCCCGACCGGAACGCCATGGCCGACGTCGTCCCCTCGACGCTGGCGCTGCCGAACCGCACGCTCGAGCCGGGCGGCGTGCTCTACGAAACCGACCGCGAGGCGGCCAGCCTCTACGTCGTCGACTACGGCGTGCTCAAGGCGGTCGTCCCGACCAGCCTCGGCCGCGACCGGATCGCCGACCTGTACGGACCGGGCGACGTGCTCGGGCTCGCCTCCCTCGACGGCGGCCTGCACGCCGAGACGGTCATCGCCGTGCACGAGAGCGGACTCACGCCGATCGACCCGCAACAGGCGATGAACGACCGCAAACTGCGCGACTACGTGCTGCAGAGCATGGCCCGCCAGTTGCGCCGCAGCCGCGAGATGATCGACGAGGCCGAGATGCCCGTCGGTGCCCGCGTCACACGCGCCTTCCTCCGCCTCGCGCGCCAGTTCGGCCAGCCCAGCGACGAGAACGAGCACGGCATCAAGCTCCCGCTCGCGCTCACCCACGAGGACCTCGCCGACCTGACCGGCAGCAGCCGCGTCACGATCACCCGGATCCTCGGCGAACTCCGCAACGAAGGCGCCCTCTCCGGCACGCGCGGCGTCTACGTCGCCGACCCGGACGGACTCGAGCGCGCCACCGACCACTACGTGATGCAGGTGCTCTGAGGCCTGCCCCGCAAGGCCGCGACGCGCGCCCGAGCGCGCGACCGCCGAAGCGCCGCCCCCGGAGATCCGGGGGCGGCGTCGTGGTGCGCGCCCCCCGGAGGACGTAGGCTGCCCGCATGGAACCTCGTCCTCGCCGCCGCCTCGCCGTCCGCGCGGCGCGCGGCGTCGCGGTCGCGCTCGCCGTGGCGCTGGGCGTCTTGGTGGCGACCGTCGTACTGGACCGCACCGTAAACCGTGGCCGGGTGGCCGAGCTCGCGAACGACGCCGTACCCGGAGCCGACGGGGCGATCCACGTGTACCGCGCCGTACCGGACGGCGCAGGACCGCACCCGGGCGTGGTGCTGATCCACGAGTTCTGGGGCCTGCGACCGGAACTGACCGCTAAGGCGGACGCGCTCGCGGCGCGCGGCCTGCACGTGGTCGCCCCCGACACCTTCCGCGGGACGACCGTCTCGTGGGTTCCCGCCGCGATCTGGAACGTCGTGACCGCACCCGCCGACCGCGTCGAGGCCGACCTGCGTGCGGTCGTCGATGCGATGCACGCCGATGCGCGCATCGACCCGCAGCGCATCGCGGTCGTGGGCTTCTGCTACGGCGGGCGGGAGGCGCTCCGCTATGCGACCGGGGACGATCGACTGGCCGGAACCGCCGTCTTCTACGGCCGTCCGATCCTCGAGCCCGAGCGCCTCGCGGAGCTCTCCGGCCCCGTGCTCGGCGTGTTCGGCGCGGAGGACCGGCAGATTCCCGTGGCGGACGTCCGGGCGTTCGAGGCCGCGCTGGAGGAGGCCGGCGTGCCCGCGCGGATCGTGACCTTCGACGGCGTGGGGCACGCGTTCGTGTCGGACCTGGAGGCGGTGCGCGCGGGCGGAGCGGCCGGCGAGGCGTGGACCGAGCTCGAACGGTGGCTCGACGCGACGCTCGGTCGCTGACGCGGAAGACGTTGCCGACACCGCCGCCGCGGACGCCGCCGCGGACGCCGCCGCCGGCCCGGGCGCGGCCGGTCGGGACCGGAACGTAAGGTGCACGCGGACCGCGTTCCCCGAGCGCCCTTATGCTGAGCGCGATGCTCACCTTTACCGACACAGCCAAGGACCGCGTGCTCGGCTTCCTCGAAGCGCAGCGCGACCAGGGGGTCCGCGCCCTCCGCATCGCGGGAACGCGCGCCGAACCGAAGTTGTGGCTCGTTCGCGAGGACGATCGCCAGGAGGGGGACCGCTCGTTCGACGCGGGCGGCTTCCCCGTCCTGCTCGACCCGATGAGCGCCCGCCAGCTCGAGGGCGCCACCGTCGACTTCGTCGAGGGCGTGATGCAGGCCGGCTTCCGCGTCTACTTCGAGAGCCCGTCCTGGGACGATCCGATCGCGCAGCGCGTGCAGGACGTCCTCGACACGATGATCAACCCGGGCGTCGCCAGCCACGGCGGCAGCGTCTCCCTCCACGGCGTCGAGGACGCGCGCGCGATCATCGAGTTCGGGGGCGGCTGCCAAGGGTGCGGCGCGGCCGACGTCACGCTCAAGCACGGGGTCGAGCGAATGATCCGCGAACAGGTGCCGGAGATCCAGGGGATCGTGGACGCCACCGATCACGAGGCCGGCGAGAACCCGTACTACGCGCCGGGCGAGGCGGGACCGGCGGACTCGCCGCTGACCTGACGCGCCCGGCGGGCGCGCATCGCCTCCATCACCACCTTCGGCAGGTTCTGGCCCCGGACCGGCTTGCGCAGCAGGCGGTCGGCGCCGGACGCCTCGAGGCGACCCGTCAGGTCATCCTTCTCGGAGGCGGTCAGGACCACGATCGGCACGTGCGCGAACCGCCGCACCCGCCGCACGCGACGCGCGAGTTCGAACCCGTCCATGAACGGCATCTCGACGTCCACGATCATGGCGTCCGGCGTGCGCGACTGGAGCAGCGTCAGCGCCTCGTGGCCGCTCTTCGCCGTCTCGACGGCGATGTCGCGCGAGCCCAGCGCGAGTTCCAGCAGCTTCAGGTGGCCTTCGCTGTCGTCCACGCACAGCACGGTCGTTCCGGCAGCTCCGCGAGTCATGCCGCGACCATGCGCCAGACACGCTGACGGAACTCTTACGGCGCGGTCCGGATCGCGCCGAGGCGGACCCCGGCACTTGACGCGCGGTTCCTCGCCGTCGTAGCGTCCGTGAACTCGATGTTCGAGGCCCGCCGCGCGAGCGCGCGGCGTGGACTGCGGCCGCTTGCGCGAGCTCGGCCGCTCTCGTATGCTTGCGCGGTGCCGTCCGACGAGGCGACCGGACCTCCCCCCCTCCTGCAGATGACCGGCGTCACCAAGCGCTTTCCGGGCGTGGTGGCGAACGACGCCGTCGACCTGAGCGTCGCGCGCGGCGAGGTGCACGCGCTGCTGGGCGAGAACGGCGCCGGCAAGTCCACCCTGGTCCACATCCTGTACGGCCTGCAGGCGCCCGACGCCGGCGAGATCCGCCTCGACGGCCGGCCGGTCCGCTTCCGCTCGCCCCGGGACGCGATGGCGGCGCGCATCGGGCTGGTCGCGCAGCACTTCCACCTGGCGCGGCGGCACACCGTGGCCGAGAACCTGGCGCTCGCGCTGAACGACACGCCCGCCCTCTTTCCGACGCGCTCCCTGCGCGCGCGGGTCGCGCCGCTGGCCGACCGGTACGGCTTCGAGGTCCGCCTGAACGCCCGTGTCGGCACGCTCAGTCCCGGCGAGCAGCAGCGGGTCGAGATCCTGAAGGCCCTGCTGCAGGGCGCCGAGCTGCTGATCCTGGACGAACCGACCAGCGTCCTGACCCCGCAGGAGGCCGACCGGCTGTTCGCGGCGGTCGAGGTGATGAAGGCCGAGGGCAAGGGCGTCGTCCTGATCAGCCACAAGATGGACGAGGTGCTACGCGTCGCCGACCGGATCACCGTCCTGCGCGGCGGGCGCGTGGTGGCGCGCCGGGAGGCCGGCGAGGCCGACGCCGGCGAGCTCGCCACCCTGATGGTCGGCCGCACCGTCCGGCGCGGCCGTCGCGACGCGGCGCCCGAACCCGGCGCGGTCCGGCTCCGGATCGAGGAGCTGCGGGTCGACGGCGAGAAGGGGGAGCCGCGTCTGGCCGACGTCTCGTTCGACGTGCGCGGCGGCGAGATCGTCGGCGTGGCCGGCGTGGCCGGCAACGGTCAGGCCGAACTGGCGCAAGTCCTCACCGGGCTGCGCGCCCCGACCTCGGGACGCATTCGGCTCGACGATCGCGATGTGGCCGGCCTGAACGTCCGGACCCTCTTCGAACGTGGCGTGGTGCACATCCCCGAGGACCGGAACCTGGTCGGCGTGGTCGGCTCGATGCAGGTGGCGGAGAACCTGGTGATGCGGCGGCACCGGCAGGAACCGTTCGCGCGCGGGCGGCGACTCGACTGGCGGGCGGTCGGCGCGCACGCCGACGAGGCGATCCGCCGGCACCACATCGCCGCGCCGTCGCGCGCCACGGTCACCAAGACCCTCTCCGGCGGAAACGTCCAGAAGGTGATCCTGGCGCGCGAGTTGGACGGCCGGCCGGGACTGGTGGTGGCGTCGCACCCGACCTACGGCCTGGACGTCGCCGCGACCGAAGAGACCCACCGGCTGCTGCGCGCGCAGCGCGACGCCGGCGCGGCGGTGCTGCTCGTCTCCGAGGACCTCGACGAACTGCTCGAACTGGCCGACCGGATCGTGGTCCTGTTCCGCGGCCGCG
Organism: Trueperaceae bacterium; assembly: GCA_007130355.1. Classification (GTDB taxonomy): domain Bacteria; phylum Deinococcota; class Deinococci; order Deinococcales; family Trueperaceae; genus SLSQ01. The sequence goes on along the minus strand of SLSQ01000141.1, from coordinate 1,357 downwards.
TGACCGGCGTGCTGGACGCCGACTCGGTGGACCGCGGCGACATCGGGTTGCGCATGGCCGGCCAGGTGGGATCGGACACGGACCCGACCGCGCACGGAGGGACGGGGGCGGTCCGGACGTGAGCGGTCCGGACGTGAGCGAAGCGCGGCCGGTCCGCACCGTCTGGAAGCTCGAGCGTCGCGCCCACGCCGGACCGGCGCTCGCCTGGGGCGCGTCGATCGGCGCGGTCGTGGTGGCGATGGCGCTCACCGGCGCGCTCTTCGCCGCGTTCGGGGTCGACCCGCTCGACGCGCTGCGGCGGATCGTCGACCGGACCCTGCTCGACGCCCGCGGGCTGAGCGAGGTGGCGCGCCGTTCGATCCCGCTGATGCTGGCCGGCGTCGGGCTGACGCTCGCCTTCCGCGCTCGCTTCTGGAACATCGGCGCCGAGGGGCAACTGCTGGCCGGCGCGATCGCGGCCTCCGGCGTGGCGCTCTTCAGCGGTCTGCCCGCGCCGCTGCTGCTGCCGGCGATGTTCCTCGCCGCCCTGGTGGCGGGGGCGGCCTGGGGGCTGGGGCCGGCGCTGCTGAAGGTCCGGCTGGGCGTGAACGAGATCATCACCACGCTGATGCTGAACTACGTCGCGATCTACCTGGTGCGCTGGCTGATCAACGGACCGTGGAAGGGCACCAGCCTGAGCGGCTTCGCGTACAGCGACCCGTTCGAGCAGGCGGCGCGGCTGCCGACCTGGGCCGCCACGCGCCTGCACTGGCCCACCCTCGCCGTCGCGATCGCGCTGGCGATCGCGGTGGCCTGGCTGCTCGCCCGCACCCGCTTCGGCTTCGAGGTGCGGATGCTGGGCGCGAGCCCCGAGGCGGCCCGCTACGCCGGGGTCGACTTCTTCAAGACCACCGTCGCGTTGGTGGCGGTCTCGGCCGGCGCGGCCGGGCTGGCCGGCTTCGGCGAGGCGGCCGGCATCCACCACCGCCTGGTCGACCCGAACAGCCTCTCGCCCGGCTACGGCTACACCGCGATCATCGTGGCGCTGCTGGCGCGCCGGAATCCGCTCGCGGCGCTGGTCACCGCCCTGTTCCTCGGCTGGGTGGCGGCGGCGGGCGACGTGATGCAGGTCGCGCTGCGGCTGCCGAGCCAGATCGTCGGCGTGACGCAGGGCCTGGTGCTGCTCTGCATCCTGGCCGCCGAGCCGGTGCTGCGCTACCGCCTGGCCCGGGTCGAGGTCCCGCTCGCGCCCCCCGGCGCCGACGGTCGGACGGCGGAAGGGAGCGCGCGCTGATGGACCTCGAGCTGTTCCTGGTGGTCCTCGCCCGCGCGCTGGCGTTCAGCACGCCGCTGCTCTGGGCCGCCCTCGGCGAGATCG
>SLSQ01000127.1 GCA_007130355.1 Trueperaceae bacterium | reverse complement strand
TCGCCGTCCGGCCAGCCGACGTAGAGCGCCGAGGCGGCCGGCGCCGAGCGGAGCGCGTTCGCCAGCGCCGGCAGGCGCTCCATGCGGGCGTCGTGCCCGTCGGCTTCGGCGAGGGGGTCGAAGGCGAGGGCCTCGGCGGCGCGGGCGGCGGGGCCGATCAACCGGTCGACGTCGAGGCCGGTCTCGCGGCCGATCCGTTCGACCAGCTTGTCCGCTTCGGACTCGGCGATCCGTTCGGCGGTGTCGTACCCGAGCCAGCCGAGCGTCGCTCCGATCGCGAGCACCAGCAGGACGAAGAGGAACGAGACGTGGACGTGGAGCGGCCAGAGGGTTCGCAGCATCGGGACGCACCCATCCTACGCCTCGGCGCGTGGCGCGGGTGGCGGGACGTTCTCCCACTCGAGGACCGTCGTGCCGCGCGTCCTCGCCGCTCGCCGGTCCGGTACGATGCCCCTCACGACCGTGCCGACGCTGACGACACCCCTCGCGAAGAAGATCGAGTACCTCGGGCCGGAGCAGATCGCCCGGGTCGAGGACGCCTACGACCTCGCGCGCCACGCCCACGACGGCATGATGCGCCGAAGCGGCGAACCGTTCATCCACCACCCGGTCGCCGTGGCCGGGCTGCTGGCCGACATGCATCTGGACGCCGACGCCGTCTGCGCCGGACTGCTGCACGACACGGTCGAGGACACCGAGGTGACCTTCGACCAGATCGAGACCCGCTTCGGGCCGACCGTCCGCAAGATCGTCGAGGGCGAGACCAAGATCAGCAAGCTCGCCGTCCGCGTGTACGCCGACGAGCAGTCGGAGAACCTGCGTCAGATGCTGCTGTCAATGGTGGACGACGTCCGCATCATCCTGGTCAAGCTGGCCGACCGGCTGCACAACATGCGTACGCTCGGCGCGATGCCGCCCCACAAGCAGCAGCGGATCTCCAAGGAGACGCTCGAGATCTTCGCGCCGCTGGCGCACCGGCTGGGGATCAACCACATCAAGAGCGAGCTCGAGGACCTGGCGTTCCGTTACCTCGAGCCGGAGCGGTACGACCAGTTGCAGCGGCAGGTCCGCATGCGGCACGTCGAGCGCGAACGGTACGTCGAGTCGTCGATCGACGCGCTCGCGAAGCGGCTCGAGACGGAGGGCCTGGCGTTCGACCTGTCCGGCCGCAGCAAGCACCTGTACTCGATCCACCGCAAGATGCAGCGCGACGGCAAGAGCCTGGACCAGATCTTCGACCTGATGGCGATCCGGGTGATCCTCGACCCGAACCTGAGCGCCACCGAACTGGCGGGCGAGGAGGCCGAGAAGGCGGTCTGCTACCGCGCGCTCGGGATCGTGCACAGCCTCTGGACGCCGATCCCGGGCCGCTTCAAGGACTACGTGGCGGTGCCGAAGCCGAACGGCTACCAGAGCCTGCACACCACCGTGATCGGCACGCGCGGCCAACCGATCGAGGTGCAGATCCGCACCGACAAGATGCACCAGATCGCCGAGTTCGGCGTCGCCGCCCACTGGGCGTACAAGGCCGGCATTCACGACGCCGACGAGGTCAAGAAGCGTCTCACCTGGATGCAGCAGCTCCTCGACGCCGACGAGGACGCCGACAGCGCCGGCGCCTTCGTCGACGCCGTCAAGCACGACGTGCTGGGCGAGCGGGTGCTCGTGTTCACGCCGGCCGGCGACGTGCTGAACCTGCCGCGCGGCAGCACCCCGATCGACTTCGCCTACCAGGTGCACACCGAGATCGGGCACCGCTGCATCGGCGCGCGCGTGAACGGCGAGATCGTGCCGCTGCACCACGAGCTCGAGACCGGCGACCGGGTCGAGGTGCTCACCAACCGCAGCAGCAGCTACGGCCCCAGCAAGGACTGGGTCCAGATGGCGGTCACCCGCAGCGCGAAACAGAAGATCCGGCACTGGTTCCGCACCCAGGAACGCAGCGAGAAGGTCGAGGTCGGCAAGCGCGCCCTCGATCGCGCCCTGCGCCGCAAGAAGCTGCCGGTCGCGCAACTCACCACCAAGGCGAAGCTCGAGAAGGCGGCCCGCGAGCTGCTGACCAGCGACTCGGTCGACGACCTGTACCTGGCGCTCGCCAACCGCCGGCTGCACCCCCGCCAGGCGGTCGAGTCGCTCGCGCCCGAAACGGCCCAGGACCGCAAGCCGACCCTGCCGACCAAACCGCCGGAACGCAAGAGCCTGGGCGGCGTGTTCGTCGACGGCCTGGACGCGCCCGCCAACCTGGCGCGCTGCTGCGGGCCGGTGCGCGGCGACGACGTGGTCGGCTACATCACCCGCGGCCGCGGCGTGAGCGTGCACCGGGTCGACTGCCCGAACGTGCGGCACCTGATGCAGAGCGAACCGGAACGGTTCGTGAACGTCACCTGGGACGTCCCGGCGGGCGAGGTGTTCCCGGTCGACTTCGAGATCCTCGCCGTCGACCGACCCGGCCTCCTGAAGGACGTGCTGGACGTGCTGGCCGGCATGAACAAGAGCGCCACCCGCGTCGCCGCCGACGTGCAGTCGGCGACCGAGGCCCGCATCCACGTGCGGGTCGACGTCAAGGACATGGGCGAGATCGACCACATCAAGGACACCGTCGGCCGCATCGCGGACGTGACGCGGATCTACCGGAGCAAGCCGGGGCTCAAGGCCTGACG
>SLSQ01000157.1 GCA_007130355.1 Trueperaceae bacterium | reverse complement strand
GTGCGCCGCCTGGCGCGGCGGGCCTCGCAGGCGGGACCGGAGGCGCTCGGACCGTTGGGGGTGACCGCCCCGCCCGACGAGGTGGGACGGCTCGCCGACGTGCTCGACGACCTGCTGGCCCGCCTGCGCGACGCCCGCGACGCGCAGCGGCGCTTCCTGGCGGAGACCAGCCACGAACTGAGGACGCCGCTCACCTCGCTGCGCGGCTTCCTGCGCCGCGCCCACCGACGGTCCGGCCCCGAGGTGCGGCGCGATCTGGACGACGCCGAGCGGATCGCGGCCGGCATGGAGCGGCTGGTCGAGGACCTCCTGGAACTGTCCCGCGGTCGGCTCGCGCCGCACGAAGCCGGCGCGCCCGGCGAGCCGCACCTGATCGACCTCGGACCGGACGTGGTCCGGCCGGTCGCGGCCGAGTTCGTCGGGGTCGACGTCGACGGCGGCGCTCCCGACGGCGCCTCCGTGCTGGGCGACCCGGACCGGCTCCGTCAGGTGGTCCGTAACCTGATCGCCAACGCGCGCCGCGCCGCCGGACCGGACGGCGCCGTGTCGGCGTCGTGGGACGCGCTGGACGGCGAGGTCCGCGTCGTGGTCCGGGACGACGGTCCGGGCCTCGACCCGGAGGTGCGCCGGCGCCTGTTCGAACCGTTCCGACCCGGTCCGGGCGGCGGGGCCGGCCTCGGCCTCGCGATCGCGGACCGGATCGTGCGCGCGCACGGGGGACGGATCGAGGTGGCGTCGGCGCCGGGCGACACGCGCTTCGAGGTGCGCTTGCCGGCGGTGGACGAGGGCGAGACCTGAGGCGCCCGCGCGGTCAGAGCTTCGGAAGGGTGACGCCGCGCTGTCCCTGGTACTTCCCCTTGCGGTCGGCGTAGGTGGTCTCCGGACGCTCCTCGCCCTGGAAGAAGAGGAGCTGCACGATCCCCTCGTTCGCGTACACCTTGGCCGGCAGCGGGGTGGTGTTCGACAGTTCGAGGGTGACGTGCCCCTCCCAGCCCGGCTCGAGCGGCGTGACGTTGGCGACGATGCCGGTCCGGGCGTACGACGACTTGCCGAGCGCGATCACGAGCACGTCGTCGGGGATCCGCAGGTACTCGACCGAGCGGGTGAGCACGAACGAGTTGGGCGGGATGATGCAGGTCTCGGCCTCGACCGTGACGAAGCTGGCAGGGTCGAACGCCTTCGGGTCGACGACGGTGTTGAAGGCGTTCACGAAGACGCGCCACTCGGGCGCCGCCCGCAGGTCGTAGCCGAAGCTCGAGAGGCCGTAGCTGATCACGCCGTCGCGTTGCAGCCCCGGTTCGAACGGTTCGATCATGCCCGCCTCGGCGCGGGCGCGGATCCAACGATCGGAACGGATGGTCATGCGGGAGTCTATCGCCCGCCGCGGGCGTCCGCGTGGACGGCGTCCGCCACGATCCGGAGCCCGGTCAGGGTCAGGAGCGGGTCGACCGCGTCGATGCGGCGGGCGTGCGGCATCACCACCTCGGCGAAGCCGCCGGTCGCGATCACGCGCACGGTGGCGTCCGGCCCGATCTCCTCGCGTGCCTCCCGTTCGATCCGGCCCACCATGCCGTCGACCATCTCGGCGTACCCGAACACCAGGCCGGAACGGAGCGCGTCGACGGTGGTGCGGCCGACCGCCCGCTCCGGCGCGACCAGGTCGACGCGCGGCAGCTTGGCCGCCCGTTCGAACAGCGCCTCGGCGGCGATCATCGGGCCCGGCGCGAGCGCCACCCCCATCAGCCGGTTCGGGGCGAGGATCAGGTCGAAGTTCGCGGCGGTTCCGAAGTCGACCACGATCCAGGCGTCGCCCTCGGTGCGGGTGGCGGCGACCGCGTTCACGAGCCGGTCGGCGCCGACCTCGGTCGGTCGCTCCGTCTCGACGCTGAGCAGGGGCGCCACCAGCTCGGCGCCGACGGTCCGAGCGCGGACCCCGAACCGGTCGGCGAGGGCGCGGGCCAGCTCCCGGTCGGCGGGCGGAGCGACGGAGGAGACGATCGCCCGTCCGGGCGGGTCGAGGCCGTCGAGGGCGAAGAGTTCGCGCAGCAGCACCGCGTACTGGTCCGCCATCCGGCGCCGGTCGGTCGAGATGCGCCAGTCGGCGACGAGCCGTTCCCCGTCGAACAGACCGAGGACGGTGCTCGTGTTTCCGACGTCGACGGCGAGGAGCATCGACCGCTCGCCTAGCGGTCCGTACGGCACGGAGGCGTCGCGGCCGGTCGGTTCAGAACCACCAGTTGATCCCGAGGCCGGCACCGATCGCCGGCAGGCGCGTGGTGGAGGAGCGCCCGGCGGCGCTGACCTCGAGGCCGGCGGTGCCCTCCAGGAACACCCCGAGTTGGGGCAGGCCGGCGTCCACGAACCGGAACTCGCCGCCGAGGAGACCGTGCGCGCCGACGACGAAGTCGCCCGTGCCCGCCAGCACGTTCGCGCCGCCGCCGACGTAGCCGCGCAGCGGACCCTGGACCGTGAACGGCCACAGCAGGTCGACGCCCACCCCGAACCGTGCGCCGGAGGAGGTCGAGCGGACCATGCCGGAGATGCGCGTGGTGGGGTCGGCGCCGATCCCGACGTGCAGCGTGGCGCCGAACGGGTAGCCGGTCCGCACGCCGACCGACGTCTGCGCCTGCGCCGGCGCCGCCGTGACCAGGAGGGCGGCGACG
>SLSQ01000244.1 GCA_007130355.1 Trueperaceae bacterium | reverse complement strand
CGCGGCACCGAACCGACCGACGCGACCGGCTCCGGCGCCTGGTCGCTCGCCGACCGCGACTGGGACCGCGAACTGCTCGGTCGCCTGAACCTGGACGCGGGCCTGTTCCCGGCTGCGGCCGCCTCGGACGAGCTCGTCGGGGAGGTGGACGACGCCGCCGCCCGCGCCACCGGACTGCGCCCCGGAACCCCGGTCGTGGCCGGAGCGGGCGACAACGCAGCTGCCGCCACCGCGCTCGGCCTGGGGCGTGCGGCGCCCGGCCTCGGTTCGATCAGCCTGGGCACCTCGGGTGTGCTGTTCGCCCCGATCGCCGAGCCGAAGCCCGACCCGCACGGGCGGGTGCACCTGTTCGCGCACGCCGACGGCTCGTGGACGCTGCTCGGCGTGACCCTCGCGGCGGCCGGCTCGCTGGCCTGGTGGTCCCGCCGTACCGGCGTCGCCGAGGACAAGATCGGCGCCGCGGTCGAGCGGGCGCTCGCCCGACCGGTCGGCGCGGGCGGGGCGACGTTCCTGCCGTACTTGGCGGGGGAACGGAGTCCGTTCCTCGACCCGGACCTGCGCGGCGGGTTCCACGGGCTTTCGCTCGCAACGACCGACGACGACCTCACGCGCGCCGTGCTCGAAGGCGTCGTGTTCTCGCTCCGCGACGTGTGGAGCGTGATGGAGCCGCTCGGGACGCCCGAACGCCTGCTCGCCACCGGCGGCGGCGCGCGCGGGGACGGCTGGCTGCAGCTCGCCGCGGACGCGTTGCAGGTTCCGATCGGCGTCCCGCGCGCGATCCCCGGCGCGGCGCACGGCGCGGCCGCCCTGGCCTGGCGTGCGCTCGGGACCGAGGTTCCTGCGCCGACCGTCGACCGCTGGATCGAACCGACGGCGCACCCGGCGCTCGACGACGCCTACGCCCGCTTCCGGTCGCTCGCTCCGCCCCTCGACCCGAACGACGGCTGAGCGGTTCGGGCGCCGCCGGACGCGGGACCGCCCCCCGTGCGCGGCGGTATCGTCCCGCATGGGCGATCCCCAAGCGACCCGGGCCGATCCGGCCGGACCGGTCACGATCCACCCCCTGACGACCGCCGCCGCGATCCGTCCGCTCGAGGAGCTTCAGCACCGTGTCTGGGGGTTCGATCCGGTCGAGGTCGTGCCGCTCCACGTGCTCCTCACCGCCGCCCGGCACGGCGGCTCGCTGCTCGGCGCGGTCCGCGGCGAACGGGTCGTCGGGTTCGCGTTCGGCTTCCACGGCACCGACCTGGACGGCACGCCGGTGCTCTGCTCGCATCTGCTCGCCGTCGCCCCGGAGGCGCGCGGCGCGGGCGTCGCGCTCGCCCTCAAGCAGGCGCAACGGCGGCACGCCCTCGCGGCCGGCGTACGGCGCGTGCTGTGGACGTTCGACCCGCTCGAGCACGGCAACGCCCGCCTGAACCTCGCCCGCCTCGCCGCGCGCTCCGACCGGTACCTGACCGACCTGTACGGGACGCTGCGCGACGAGCTGAACGCTGGGCTTCCGACCGACCGGCTCGAGGTCGTCTGGGACCTCGAGGCGCCGGAGGTGATCGCGGCCTGCAGCGCTCCCGCCGTCGGACGGTCGGGCGCGGGTCTTGCGGTCGGGGCCCGTACGGAGACGTCGGAGCGGTTCGGTCCGCGGCTCGACCCGGACGGGCCGGGGGGCGGCGTCGCCGATCCGGACGGCGCCCCGGCGGTACGGCTGGCCGCCCCGGCCGACGCGCAAGCGCTGCGAACGCACGATCCCGACGCTGCCCTCGTCTGGCGCCTGCACCTGCGGGAGGGGATGACGCGCCTGTTCGGCGCGGGGTACGTCGCCGTCTCGGCCGGGTTCGGGACGGAGGGGCCGGAGTACCGCTTCGTTCGATCGGACCGGCTCCGGTCGGGCTAGGGCCCGATCCCGTTCGGCGAGGCGCGCTTCCTCGATTTCGCGATTCGCCCATCGACGCCTTGAGCCGTCAGAGACCCGAAAATGGCAATACCCTCGTGCATAGCCCCTGCACGCACGTCCTGGACGCCTCCATGCTGCATATGCGGTAAAGATGCGGGTGCTGATGGCCTAAGGCGTCAACGGTCGCGTCGAAGAACTGGATCCGCACGCCGGAGGGAATCTCGCCCCGCCTCGCGCCGTGCCGTCCCCTGCCGCTCGGGTCCTACCTGGACCTCGCCGTCGTCCGGGTCCCCTCCCCCGAGCCCGCTGCCGCGGCGGGGTCGCGGGCGGCGGCGGAGCTCATCAGCGCGTGCCCCTCGTCCGTCTTCAGGTGGCGCTCGAGCGCCGCGAGGCAGGCGGCGTCGACGCCGCTGCCCGCGTCCTGGCGCAAGATCTCGAGCGCCCGCTCCGTCGACATGCCGTCGCGGTACGGGCGCGAGGCGGTCATCGCCTCGAAGGCGTCCGCGACCGCCAGGATCCGAACCTCGAGCCGCAGCCGGCCGGCGCGGCGACCCTGGTGGTAGCCGTGCCCGTCGAGGCGTTCGTGGTGGCCGCCGGCCACCTCCGCGACCTCCTGGAACGGCGCCACGCGGCGCACGATCCGTTCGCTGAGGGCGGGGTGGCGTCGGATCACGGCGAACTCCTCGGCGTCGAGGCGGCCGGGCTTGTCGAGGATCGTGTTCGGCACCGCGAGCTTGCCGAGGTCGTGGAGCAGCGCGGCGCGCGACAGGAGCGTGCGCTGCGCCTCCGACAGCGCCAGCTCGGACGCGATCCCGAGCGCGAGGGCGCGAACGCGCTCGGAGTGCCGATAGGTCCACGGCGACTTGGCGTCGATCACGCGGGCGAACGCTTCGGCGACCCGGTCGAGGCGGGCGTCGTCGGCCCGCAGCACGAGTCCCTCCGGTTCGAGCGAGGCGACGTGCCGTTCGGCCTCCGGTCCCGCGACGCGCTCCCAGAAACCGGCCTCCCGTTCGACCTCGAGGAAGGCGTCGACGACGTGGGGGTCGAACCAGCGTCTCGACCGGCGTCGCGCGACGGTGCGCGCGGCGCGCGGGCCGTGCGCGGCGTGGAACACCTCGACCGTCTGGGCGAGGCCCAGGATACGGCCCGCCAGGGGGATGGCGTCGCCGCTCAGGCCGTACGGGAAGCCGCTCCCGTCCCAACGCTCGTCGAGCGCGCGGATCGCGGCGGAGGTCGCGCCTGGGAAGCCGAGCTGGTGGGCGATGTCGGCGCCCCGTTCGCAGCGCACCTCGATCAGCGCGCGGTGCCCGCCTCCTGCGCCGGTCGCGACGTCCCGGACGTGGCGGTACCAGGCACGGACGCCGCCGCTTCGGAGCGCCGCGCGCCCCGCCTGCCCGAGGACGAAGCGGGTCCCCTCCCAAAGCCGGGAGGTGTCCACGAGCTTGAAGGCGTGCTTGACCGTCCGGTCGTCGGCCCCGAAGGTGGCGGTGAGCCGCGCGGCGTTGCTGCTGCAGCCGAGGTCCTTGAGCAGGAGCGCGTAGTACAGCGCCGAGAGCGCCGCGTCGTCCGTACCGAGGCGCCGGCCGACCGCCATGCCGATCGCGCAACTACGGACCGCGTGGCCCTCCGGCTGGCCCTCGGTCACGTCGAGGGCGTAGGTGAGGGCGGCCACGACGTCGGCGAGCCGGAGGGTGGTCCGAGCGTCGGCCGAGTCGGCGGACGCGGCGTCGGGGACGGCGTGCGGGGTCGCGTCGCCGGGGGGAACCGATTCGGGCACGGCCGCAGGTTAGCGCAGCCGTGCCCGAACGGATCGTGCGACGTACGGCGAACGTCGGTCAGCGGCGCGGGGCCGCCGACTCCGTCAGCCGCACTTGCTGTACCCGCACGCCTCGCACTTCATGCAGCCCTCCTCGAAGCGCAACGGCATCGAGCAGTCGGGGCAGCCGCGGTTCTCGTTCAGAACGTTGTGCACGCCGGCGGTCTCGAGCGCGACGGCGATCAGGTCCGCCTTGCTGGCGACCATCCGGCCCTGGTAGCTGCCGTACATGCCGCCGTTGATGCCGCGCAGCGTCTTCACGAGCGCCTCGGCCGGCACGCCGTACTGGAGCGCGATCGACACGACCCGGCCGAGCGCCTCGCTGTCGGCGTTCGCCTCGTCGCCCGCCTTGCCGCTGGCGATGAACACTTCGGCCGGGAGTCCGTCCTGCTTGTTGAGGGTCACGTAGAACCCGCGCTGATCGCCGCTCGGCAGGGTGAGCTTGACCGCGTCCGTGAACCCCTCGAGCCGGCCGGGACGGTCGAAGAGCGGTTCGCCCGGGAGGCGGTCGTGCGCCCGGGCGTGCGCGGCGATCGCCGATTCGCTCGGCGTGCGGGCGGGAACGTGGCGCGGGGCGGCCACGGCCGTGACCGGCCCGGGTTCCGCCGTAGCGGTCGCGGCCGGGACCGGGACGCCCGCGTCGCCATCGGCCGCGGGCCGCTCCTCCTCCGACGCCTCCTTCTTCGCGGCCCTGGTCGAGAGGACCTGGAACTGGCGGCTGCCGTCGCGGTAGACGGTGATGCCCTTGCAACCCTCGTCGAAGGCGAGGGCGTAGGCGTCGACGACGTCGTCGACCGTGGCGCGGTTGGGCAGGTTGATCGTCTTCGAGATCGAGTTGGCGGCCGAGCCCTCGGCGTCGAAGGCGCGCTGCACGCTGCCCTGCATGCGGACGTGGTCGACGCCGGTGATGTCGTGCGCGCACACCAGTACGCGCCGAACCGGCTCCGGCACCCAGTCCAGTCCGCGGACCGAGCCGTGGTTCTCCTGCACCCGCTCGACCACCGCGTCCCAGTCCCAACCACCGTCGGCGCGCGCGTAGTCGGGGTGGGCCGGGTGGCGGTCGAGCAGCTCGCGGAACAGCGGGTGCACCAGCGCCGCGTACGAATCGCCGATCTTGCGGTAGATGAACGGCGCGAACACCGGCTCGACGCCGCTGCTGACGCCCATCAGCATGCTGGTGGTGCCGGTCGGCGCGACGGTGAGGACCGCGACGTTGCGGCGCTCGCGGTCGAGGTCGGCGTCGGCGTAGGCGGGGAACGCGCCCCGCTCCTCGGCCAACGCCTCGCTGGCGCGCAGCGACGCGTCGCGCAGCGTGCCGATCATCGCCTCGACCGCGGCGCGGCCCTCGGGCGCGTCGTACGGCAGGCCCATCTTGATCAGCGCGTCGGCCATCCCCATCACGCCCAGACCCAACCGGCGCAGCTTCATGCTCATGACGCGGTTGTCCTCGAGCGCGAAGCGGTTCACCTCGAGCACGTTGTCGAGGAACCGCACGCAGGCGGCGACGTCGTCGCGGAACCGGTCCTCGTCGAACCCGTCCATGCCGCGGTCGTGCTCGCGCACGTAGGCGGCGAGGTTCATCGCGCCCAGGTCGCACGGTTCGCCCGGGTAGAGCGGGATCTCGCCGCAAGGATTCGTGCTCTTGATGTCGCCGTACGCCGCCCGCATCGGATTCATCTCGTTGATCCGGTCGATGTAGATCAGGCCCGGCTCGCCGGTCGCCCAGGCGTGCTCGCCGATCTCGCGCAGGGTGCCGCGCTCCGCTGCGCGGGCGGAGGCCATGAACGCATCGCTGACCAGCACGCTGATGTTGAAGGTGCTGATGTCGCCCTCGTCGCGCTCGCGGTCCAGGTCCTTGGCGGTCACGAAGTCGCGCACGTCGGGGTGCGTGATCGAGAGGGTGGCCATGCCGGCGCCGCGGCGCGTGCCGCCCTGCCGGATCACGCGCAGGGTCGGGGCGAAGACGTAGCGGAGGGTGGCGACGGGGCCGGCGTAGGCCGCGGCGCCGAGTTGCGCCCAGGTGCCGAACGCGTCGAACACCTCGACCGCGAAGCTGCTGGGGCCGCTGCTGGTGCCGCCCGAACCGTCGACCGGCGTGCCCTCCGGCCGCAGGTCGCTCAGGTCGAGGATCACGTCCTCCCCTTCGAGCATCGCGTGGACGGCGTCGCCCGCCGCCTTCCAGATGCCCTCGACGCTGTCGCCCACGGTACGCACCTGGCCACGGACGGTCAGGTCCGACCGCTCGACGAAGGTGGCGGTCCGGTAGCCGCGGGTGACGTAGGTGCCGTGCACCAGGTCGAGGAACGTTCCGTCGCGGACCTTCGGATGGTCGGGATGCTCGGGATCGATCGTCAGCGTGAGCCGGCCCCGAGGGCCGTCGTAGGCTCGCTTCGGCCGGATCGGGTCGAGGTTCAGCCCGTTGCCGCCTCCGACCTTGGTGACGAGCGCCAGCTTGGTCGCCAGGCGCAGCGCCCATTCGGTGGTGCCGTCCTGCGCCGGGCTTCCGTCCTGCACGAAGCAGTTGAGGACGTTGCCGTGCTGCGTGGCCGCGCCGGCCAGCACCCGTCCGCCGGGGCAGAAGCGCTTGTCGGCCATCAGATCGTAGAACGCGCGCTCCCACCGCTCCCGGTCCTCGTCCCGCTCCGGGCTCGCCACCCAGCCGGCGACGCGTCGGAAGAGGCCGCCGAGGTCGCCGTCGCCGGGCTGGAAGTACTGCCGTTCGGCGATGGCGACCGCGTGGGGGTCGAAGTCGGAGAGTCGGGGGTCGTGGGGGGCGGACGCGTCGGGCACGGTGGGATCCAATCTGTCCGCGCGGGCGGACGGCCGGACGGGGGCGGGCGACCGGGATCGGTCGCAGGGACGGCGGATCGGTGTTGTGCTTCGGGGTACGGCGTGCCGTGGCGGCGGACGTCGTACGGGGGCGGCGGTTCACGTACGGTCCGCAGTCGCGCGACGACGGCCGAACCTGGTGCGTCACGCGTCCGGAACCTGCCGGTCGGTAGGGTCGCAGCCTAGCAGCCGGCGGCCCGTGCGCGCAAGGCCCACGTACCAGGATTAGCGCTTCGGGTGGAGGTGCCCTCCACCCCTGGCGCCTCGTGCGTCAGTGACGGAAGTGGCGTTCCGCGGTCAGGAGCATGGCGACGCCGTGCTCGTCGGCGGCCGCGATCACCTCGTCGTCGCGGACCGATCCGCCCGGCTGGACCACCACCGTCGCGCCCGCTTCGGCCGCGGCGTCGAGGCCGTCGCGGAACGGGTAGAAGGCGTCCGAGGCGCAGGCGCCGCCGGCGGCCCGGCCGTCCGCCTTCTCGGCGGCGATGCGGGCGGCGTCGACGCGGCTCTGCTGCCCTGCGCCGATCCCGACGGCGCAGCCGTCCTTGGCGAGCACGATCGCGTTGCTGCTCACGGCCGCGCACACCTGCCAGGCGAAGACCGCGTCGGCGCGCTCCGCCTCCGTCGGCGCCCGTTTCGTCGGCACCGTCCAGGCGGACGGATCGGTCGTCACGCGGTCCGGCGTCTGCACCAGCATCCCGCCGTCGATCGCGCGGTAGCTGCGGCCCGCCGGTCCGGGCGCCGGCGCGATCAGGACCCGCATCGCCTTGCGCTTGGAGCGGAGCACCTCGGCCGCGTCGTCGTCGACGGCACGGGCGATCAGGACGTCGGCCTTCGGCGCGGCCAGGATCCGTTCCGCCAACGGACGATCGATCCGGCCGTTCAGCGCCACCACCCCGCCGAAGGCGGAGAGCGGGTCGGCGTCGAGCGCCCGGGCGTACGCCGTGGCGAGGTCGGACGCTACCGCCACGCCGCACGGGTTCGCATGCTTCACGATCACCGCGGCCGGACCGTCGAAGGCGTGCGCCAGCCGCCAGGCGGCGTCGGCGTCGAACAGGTTCAGGTACGAGAGGCCGGTGCCCTTGAGCTGCTCGGCCGCGTCCCACGCGCCCGCGCCGGGCGCCCGTCCGTCCGCGTCGCGCGGCGCGGCCCGCCAACGGTAGCGAGCGCCCTGCTGGTGCGGGTTCTCGCCGTAGCGGAGGGTCTCGACCCGGTCGAGGGCCAGGTGGAGCGTCTCCGGCAGGGGTTCCGGCGCTTCGCCGCTCGCGTCCCACCAGGCGACGATGGCGGCGTCGTAGGCGGCGGTGTGCGCGAACGCCGCGCGCGCGAGCCGCCGGCGCTCGCTCCGGTCCGGCCCGTCCGGCAACGTTCCGGCCAGCCAGGCGTACTCGGCGGGATCGACCACGACCGCGACCCGTTCGAACGTCTTCGCCGCCGCCCGCAACATGGCGGGACCGCCGACGTCGATCTGCTCGAGCACCGTCGCCTCGGAGGCGGCCGGATCGCTGGAGGCGCTCTCGAACGGGTACAGGTTGGCCACCACCAGGTCGAACGGAGCGATGCCGTGCGCCTCGAGCTCGCCGAGGTGCTGCGGATCGTCCTTGGCGAGCAGACCGCCGTGCACCGCCGGGTGCAGCGTCTTGACCCGACCGTCCAGGATCTCCGGGTGGCCGGTCACCTCGTGCACCGGCACGACCGGAACGCCCGCCTCCTCGAGGGCACGGGCGGTTCCGCCGCTCGACACGATCTCGACGCCGGCGCGCGCCAGGGCGCGCCCCAGCTCGGGCAGTCCGGTCTTGTCGGAGACGCTGATCAGGGCACGTCGCATGGCGCGACGATACCAGCCCGTTGCGGCGGCCGGCACGCGAACGTCCCCGCGCCGTGGTGGCGCGGGGACGTGACGTCTCGCCCGTGAAGTCCGCGGACTACGGTCCGTCGAGCGGATCGATCTCCTCGGCGTCGTCGACGTCGATCGCATCCTCGAGGTCGAGCGTCGCGCCGTCGTCGAGGGCGCCGTCTTCGGCGCCGGGCACCGTCTCGAACGGCGCCCCCGCGTCCTCTTCGAGCGACGCGTCGAGGATCTCCACCTCGACGCCGGCGCGGAGCTCGTCGAGCCACTCCCGCTGCAGGCGCTGACGCTCCTGGCTCAGCACGATCGATTCGACGTCTTGGCGGACCTCGTCGAGCGGCAAGGTCTCGGCCGGCACGCGCAGTGCCACCAGGACCACGTGCCGCGTCTCGACCTCCGGCTCCTCGCCGACACCCTCTTCGGCGGCGTCGGCAGCGTCCGCCTCGGCGGCGGCCTCCTCATCGGCCACCTCCGGACCGGCGGGCGTACCGGCCTCGGGGTCGACCGGCGTCTCGAGGACCAGGACGTCTGACACGGAGCGGGGTCCGGACGGAAGCGCTTCGAACGCGTCGGTGTCGAAGAGAGCGGTGTCGAGCGGCGTCTCGAGCTCGCCGCGTTCGACCGAGCCGTGGTCGACCGTCTCGGCATCGGCCTCCGCGGCCGCATCGAGCGGGTCCGCGCCGTCGAGGATCGCTTCGCGGTAGGCGAAGGCCGCGTCCTCGTCGTCGAACTCGACCTGAAGCACCTCGGCCGAGGCGGGCACCGTGTAGCGCTCGAGGTTGGCCTGGTAGTACGCCTCGATCCGCTCCTCGCTCGCCTCGGCGTCTCGGGCCACCCAGTCGAGCGCGCCCTGCGCGACGAGGGCGTCGCCGCCGAAGAAGCTGGCGCCCAGCTCGCTCGCGCCCCGCGCGGCCAGCTTCTGATCGACCAGCTGCTGCAGGATGCTCGGCTTGAAGAAGTCGTGGATCAGCGACGCGGTCTGCGGCCCCAGCGCCTGCTGGATCTGCGGGTTGGCGTAGGTCGTGCGCACCAGTTCGGTCCGTCGGATCTCGTCCTCCCCGACGCGGGCGACGACGGCGTCGTCGTACGCGATCAGGTCGGAGGCGATGATCTCGATCTCGGCGTCGCGCCGCAGTTCGTCGACGCGCGCGTCGAGCGCCGCCTGCCGCTTCGCCTCGAGGGCATCGGCACGGACCTGCTCGCGGACCTCGTCGAGCGGCCTCGGCTCGGCGGCGATCCGCTCGATCACGTCGACCAGGTAGTAGCGACCGGCGGCTTCGACGACCGGCGTGAGGCCCGGCATCGACAGCTGGAACACCGCCTGGCCTACGGCGCTCGGGAAGGCGGGTCGACCGACCGGACGTGGCTCGTCGCCCCCGACCGCTCCGCCGCGGTCGGCGCCTTCGAGCGACGCTTCGGCGGCCAGATCGGCGAACGCCTCGCCGGCGAGCGCCCGCTCGCGCAGGGCTTCCGCCTCGGCGCGCTCGTCGGTCACGATCTGCCGGGCGAGCACGCGCGGTTCGGTCCGGTAGGCGTCCCGGTTCGCGGCGTAGAACGTCTCGACCTCGGCGTCGGTGACGTCGACCCCTTCGGCGACCTCGTCCTGCCACGCCTGCACCTGGAGCTGCTGCCGCAGGTACTCGCGGAAGGTCTGATCGGTGTAGCCGGCGCCGCCGATCAGGCGCAGGTACGCCTGATCGTTCCGGGAACCGTCGACCCCGTTACGGGCCCGGAAGGCGTCGACCTCGGCACGCACCTCGGCGTTCCCGATCCGCTGGCGCGAGGCGGCCTGGTTCACGAGCCGTTGCCGCACGACGGTGTCGAGCAGCAGCAGATCGAGGTCCGCGGCGACCGGGCCGTCCGGCACGGCGCTGAACAGGGGTTGGCCCTGACGCGCTTGCGACAGGTCGCGTTCGGTGACCGACTGGCCGTTCACGGACAGCAGCGTCGGGCTGGCGTCGCGCGGCCCGCCGCCCATGCCGCCGAGCGTCGGCGTGAACATGATCACCATGCCGACGACGAGCGCCAGCGCGACGATCCAGAGGATGATGGTGTTGGTTCGGCGGCTCAACTTCATTCGCTTGACTTCCTCCTGATGCTGGTGCTAGGTTCCGGACCTGTTCGCGGTTCTCGCGCGCCCGTAGCTCAGCCGGATAGAGCGTTCGCCTCCGGAGCGAAAGGTCACAGGTTCGAATCCTG
>SLSQ01000121.1 GCA_007130355.1 Trueperaceae bacterium | reverse complement strand
CGACCTTCCTGGTCCTCCTGCTCGAAGCGACGCGGCGCAGCCTGGGACCGGCGCTGGCGGTGATCGCGGGCGTGTTCCTGATCTACGCCCTCACCGGCCCGCGCGGCCTGATCCCGTTCACGCTGCCCGACCTGATCGCCCATCGCGGCTACGAGCTGCCCCGCCTGATCTCGCAGATGTACGTCACCACCGAAGGGGTGTTCGGCGTCGCGCTCGGGGTCAGCACGCAGTTCGTGTTCCTGTTCGTGCTGTTCGGCAGCATGCTCGACAAGGCCGGCGCCGGCAAGTACTTCATCGACGTCGCGAACAGCGTCCTCGGCGTGTTCCGCGGCGGTCCCGCCAAGGCGGCCGTGGTCGCGAGCGGATTGACCGGGATGGTTTCCGGATCGTCGCTCGCGAACGTCGTCACCACCGGCACCTTCACGATCCCGCTGATGAAGCGGACCGGCTACCCGGCCCACAAGGCCGGCGCCGTCGAGGTGGCGGTGTCGACCAACGGCCAGCTGATGCCGCCGGTGATGGGCGCCGCGGCGTTCATCATCGCCGAGTTCACCGGCGTGCCGTACTTCGACGTGATCGCCGCCGCCTTCGTCCCGGCGGTGGTCGCCTACCTGGCGCTCTTCTACATCGTGCACCTCGAGGCGCTCAAGCTCGGGATCCAGGGGATCCCCCGCGCCGAGCTGCCGCCGATCGTCAAGACCTTCTTCGGGGGCATCCACTTCCTGATCCCGCTCGGGACGTTGATCTACTACCTGGTGATCGCCCGCAGCAGCCCCGCCTTCGCCGTCATGTGGGCGATCGCCGCGCTGGCGATCCTGATGCCGCTGCAACGGATCATCGGCGCTCTGCTGCGGCGCGAGAACCCGTGGACGGCGTTCCTGACCGGCCTGACCGAACTGGTGCGCGGCCTCGAGGCGGGCGCGCGGAACATGGTCGGCATCGCCGTCGCCGTGGCCGCGGCCGGGATCGTGGTCGGCACCGTGAACCTGACCGGGCTGGGCCTGCGCCTGACCGAGATCATCGAGAACGTCAGCGGCGCCATCGCGACGTTCATCGGCTTCTTCACGATGCCGTTCGTACACCTGTTCGGCGCCAACCCCGACGCGTTCGCGAACGGAACGCAGTTCCTGATGGTGCTGATCATCACCGCCATCGCCAGCCTGATCCTCGGCCTGGGCCTGCCGACCACCGCGAACTACATCGTCATGGCCACCCTCACCGCGCCGGTGATCTACAACCTGGGGCAGGAGTTCGGGTACGGCATGCCGCTGCTGGCGGCGCACCTGTTCGTGTTCTTCTTCGGCATCCTCGCCGACGACACGCCACCGGTCGGCCTGGCCGCCTACGCCGCCGCGGCGATCGCCCGCAGCGACCCGATCAAGACCGGGGTGCAGGGCTTCATCTACGACATGCGCACGGCGATCCTGCCGTTCATGTTCATCTTCAACACCAAGCTGCTGCTGGTCGGGGTCGACACCTGGACCGAAGGCGCCTGGATCTTCGCGAGCGCCCTGATCGGCATGCTCGCCTTCGCCGCCTCGACCCAAGGGTTCGTGCTGGTCCGAGCCCAGGTGTGGGAACGGATCGTGCTGATGGGCGTCGCGCTGATGCTGATCCAACCGACGATGCTCACCGACCTGGTCGGCCTGCTGATCGTGGTGTCGATCTACCTGCTGCACACGGTGCGACTGAAGCGGGAGCGGGAGGCGGTGGCGTAGGGGCGGAGCTGCGCACGGCCCCGTCGTGCGCTACGGATCCGGCTCGTCGAGCGGCGGCAGGTCGGCGTCGACGTCCGGGAACGCTTCGTCGAGGTCGTCCAGAGTGCGGAGGTAGGCGATCAGTCCGGCGGGCGCTTCGCGTTCGGCATCGTTCCGGTTCGGTCCGTCGTCTCGGTCCACGTCGTTCACGGTGCACCTCCTGGAGCGCACGAAGGGGCGCGGTCGGCTGTATCGTGCCCACGATCCAATCTACCGGACGGGATTCGCCGCACGCCCTGATCGGTCCGAGTACGCTGCACCCATGCCCGAACTCGAGCCGGAACCTCCCGACCGACTCGGCGTGCGCTCGCTGCCCGGCGCCCGTCCGAACGTCCCTCCGCCCGCCCCTTCGGACCACCCGCCCACGAGCGACGCCCACCGCCTGTTCCTGCGCGAACCGTCCCGCACCCCGATCCGGATCGTACGGGGCGAAGGGGCGGAACTGATCGACGAGCAGGGCCGGCGCTACCTGGACGCCGCCGCCGGTGCCGCCGTCGCCTGCCTCGGCCACGGTCGGCGCGACGTCGCGAAGGTCCTCGCCCGCCAGGCCGAACGCCTCGCCTTCGCCCACCCGTCCAAGTTCACGACCCGCGAGGCGGAGCAGCTGGCCGAGAAGTTGGTGGACCGCGCACCCGCCGGACTGGATCGGGTGCTGTTCACGAGCGGCGGCAGCGAGGCGACCGAGACGGCGATCAAGTTGGCGCGGCAGGTGCAGCTCGCCCGCGGGCAGGGCAGCCGCACCAAGGTGATCACCCGCCGCACCAGCTACCACGGCGCCACGCTCGGGGCGCTGGCGATCTCGGGCCAGGCGGGCCGGCGGCAGCCGTTCGCGCCGATGCTGCTGACGCAACCGATGATCGCGCCCACCAGCTGTTACCGCTGCCCGTTCGGGAAGGAGCCGGACAGCTGCGACGTTCCGTGCGCCAGTGATCTCGAGACGGCGGTGCTGGACGTCGGCCCCGAGAACGTCGCGGCGTTCATCGCCGAGCCGATCGTCGGCTCGTCCGCCCCCGGCCGGCACCCGCCCGAACGGTACTGGCCCCGGATCCGCGAGATCTGCGACCGGTACGGCGTCCTGTTCATCGCCGACGAGGTGATGAGCGGCAACGGGCGCAGCGGACGCTGGTGGGCGATGCAGCACACGAATATCGCCCCCGACCTGCTGACCACCGCCAAGGGCCTCTCCGCCGGGTACTCGCCGCTGGGCGCCGTCCTGGCGCGGGAGGAGCACTACCGCGCGCTGCGCGACCTGCCCGGCGCCTTCCGGCACGGCCACACCTTCGCCGGCAACCCGCTCAGTTGCGCCGTCGGCGACCACGTGATCGACGTGATCGAGCGCGAGGGCCTGCTCCCCCGCGTCGCGGAACTCGGCGAGCGCCTGAAGGCGCGGCTGCAGGAGACGATCGGCGACCACCCGCACATCGGGACCATCCGCGGACGCGGGCTGCTGATGGGCGTCGAGTTCGTCGCCGACCGCGCCACGCGCGCGCCGTTCCCGGCCGAAGCGGACGTCCGCACGCTGTTCGCGCACGCCTGCCTGGATCAGGGCGTGTACGTCTACCAGGGCGGC
This sequence comes from Trueperaceae bacterium, assembly GCA_007130355.1. GTDB lineage: Bacteria > Deinococcota > Deinococci > Deinococcales > Trueperaceae > SLSQ01. The sequence goes on along the minus strand of SLSQ01000121.1, from coordinate 7,270 downwards.
GGCAACGTCGACGGGCGGCGCGGCGATCATGCGCTGCTGGCGCCGCCGTTCGTCCTGACCGACGCGCAGGTCGAGCGGCTCGCCGCCGGAATGGCCGCCGCCCTCGACCGGATCGCCCCCGAACTGGCGCGCGCCGCCGAGGCCGCCGCATGACCCGCGACCCCCGGGACGACCGGCCGCCGGAGGAGGCGCCGCGCCGGGTGCGCCTCGCCGACCTCGAGGCGGTCTCGCCCCGTACCGGCGTCACCCGGCGTCGCCTCATCGGCACCGGCCTCGAGCTGATCCACTACCACTACGACCCGGGAACCACCTTCCCGAAGCACGCGCACGCCGCCGAGCAGATCACGGTCGTGCAGCGGGGCGTGCTGGTCTTCACCTTCCCGGACGGTTCGATGCGGCTCGGCGCCGGCGAGGCGGTGCTGATCCCGAGCGGCGTGCCGCACGGCGCCCACGTCCCGAACGGCGCCGACGGTCCCACCGAGACGCTGAACCTGTTCACGCCGGTCCGGGTGGAGCTGCCGGAGTGACCCGCCGGCAGGTGTGTCGGACGGGGGACGCCCGGCCGTCCCGCGGAGCCCTGCACGCCGCCGACCGCGACCGCGCCTACGGTACGCTCGCGCCGTGAACGACGCCGCTCCCGACGCACCCGACCCCGCCCCCAGCGAGCCGATCCCGATGCTCGACCTGCCCGCCGAGGTCGACGCGCTCTTCGGCGAGCTCCGTCCCGCCATCGACCGCGTGCTCCGTTCCGGCGTCTTCATCGGCGGGCCGGAGGTCGACGCCTTCGAGGCCGAGGTCGCGGAGCGGCTCGGCGTCCGCCACGCGATCGGGCTGAACAGCGGCACCGACGCGCTGATCCTGGCGCTCGAGGGGCTCGGGATCGGCCCGAATGATGAGGTGATCACCACCCCGTTCAGCTTCTTCGCGACCAGCGAGGCGATCCTGCGGGTGGGCGCCACACCGGTGTTCGGCGACGTCGACCCGGTGACGCTGAACCTCGACCCCGCCACCGTCGCGCCGGCCGTCACCGACCGCACCCGGGCGCTCCTGCCGGTGCACCTGTTCGGGCTGCCGGTCGACATGGACGCCCTCGGCCGCGTCGCGACCGAGCACGACCTGTCGGTGATCGAGGACGCCGCCCAGGCGTTCGGCGCGGTGCACGCCGCCAGCGGTCGCCCGGTCGGCGCCTGGGGGACCGTGTCGGCGTTCAGCTTCTACCCCACCAAGACCCTCGGCGCGTACGGCGACGCCGGACTGCTCACGACGCACGACGACGCCGTGGCCGAACGCGTCCGGCGGCTGCGGACGCACGGCTCGCGCCCGAACGACAAGTACGTGCACGACCTGCTGGGCCACAACTCGCGCCTGGATGCGCTGCAGGCCGCCGTGCTGCGCGTCAAGCTGCGCCACCTGGACGAGGCGACCGAGGCGCGGCGGCGCGTCGCCAGCCGCTACCACGCGCACCTGGCCGACCTTCCCGGGCTCGAGCTTCCGCCGCTGCGCAAGGATCACGTATTCCACCAGTTCACGGTGCAGGTGCCGGCCGAACGGCTCGAGGCGGTCCGTGCGGCGCTCGCCGAGGCACGAATCGCGCATCAGCGGTTCTACCCGGTGCCGCTCTCGTCGCAACCGGTCATGCCGGAACCGTACGTCCCGCCGGTCACCGGCCGCGTCTGCGCACGCGTGCTGTCGCTGCCGGTGCACCCGGGGATGACGGAGGCGAACGTCGTGCGGGTGGCGGAGGTGGTGCGGGGAGCGCTCGCGGGCTGAGCACGGGCTCGAGCGCGTGGTTACCTGCCGCCGCTGCGGAAGGCGCGGAGCGCCGCAACGAACGTACGGAAGCTCTTCGACCTGTTCGCGTCGATGTTCATGTGCCGCGCGATCGCGTGCGCTACGTCGATCTTCGGGAGTCCCGACGCGTGGTAACCGGCGCGCTTCAAGAGACGCTCGAGCGCTTCCCACGTTCCACCACGGACGGTGTCGGGGTCCGCGAATCGAGCGCTGCGAAGCGTGGACGCAGCGACACGCGGGTAGGCAGCCCGGATCGCATCCGGATCACCGAGGTACCACGCTTCGAGTTCCTCGACGACGATCCTGATGACGACCTGAGCGCGAGCCGGTCCGTGCCGCGTGCGCGTCCGAAGTCCGCACGCGAGGGCCGCCTGTTCGATTCGGTCCTTCAAGCCGACGCAGTCCTCGTCGTCTCGGTCCACGAGCACCACGATGCGCATCGTCGGCGGCATCCACGCGGAGTAGCCACGGAGACGAGCGGAGAGCTTGTTCAGTAGGTCGGGCTTCCCGTGATACGGGTGCACGGAATACGCGACCTCGAAGCCGAGCACCTTCGGAACGATCCACCCGAGCGCGACCTCCATCGATCGCTCCTCGACGAGAAATTCGACGTACTCGACGGTCGACGTACCGCTCACCGAGTCCTTCGCGCCACCTCGAGGACCGCGGGCCCGGCCGGCTCCCACGGGCGCTCCAGATGGCCCTCCATCCAAAGCGATCCGAGCGTCGCGCCGGCGTCGATGAACTCCTGGACGCCCCGCACGTCGCTCGCCCGTTCGGCGCGCGTGTGGCCGTCTCCGTCGCGGCCCAGGATCCACGCCTCGTGCGGTCGTACGCCGTCCAAGAAGTGCGGTGCGTGCGTCGTCACGAACAGCTGCGTGCGCACGCTGGCCGATCGGCACTCGTCCGCGAGTCCCTGAAGGAGCCTCGGGTGCAGGAAGTTCTCGGGCTCCTCGATGCCGATGAACGGAGGCGGGTCCGGATCGTGCAGGGCCACGAGGTACGCGAGCATCTTGAGCGTCCCGTCCGACGCGAATTTGGAGAGGATCGGGCGATCGAACGGGGCGTCCTTGATCGTGAGGAGGAGACGCCCGTCCTGCATCGACTCGGCGAACACCCGTTCGAGGCGGGGAACGCGGTCGCGGAGCCGCTCGAAGATCCGCTCGAGGCGCTCGGGGTGACGCTCGGAAAGGTACTGCACGACGTTCGCGAGGTTCGAACCGGTCCGGTCGAGTCGTTCCGCCGGACCCGCTTCGGGAAGGTTGCGCGCATCGTCGACGGAGAGGTACGACACGTACCAGCCCGTCACGAAGTCGCGAAGGGCGGCGACGCGTGCGTGGTCCTGGAACTGGCCGAGCGTGTTCACCGCGATGAGGTCCGGAGAGCGAAGCGCCTGCCTCTCGCGCTCCGCCTCCGATTCTGGAACGTCGCCGCGCACGGCGGAACCGGTCCCGTACGCGAAGTCGAGGAACGTGAACGGGCGGCCGCGAGCCTGGCGCCGCCACGCGAGCGTCTCCTTGGCGACGACGGGGCCGTCGGGCCCATCGTCGATCGCCAGGTGGTACGTGATCAGCGGGCTCCCCGGCAGACCGCCGTCCCGGTACTTCAGCTCGATCACGACCGGACCATCGCTGCCACGGGTCTTGAGTTCGCCCCCACGAAGGCGCTTGTCCCACGCTTTGCGCAAGCCGTCGGTGAAGCACTCGGACAGGAAGCCGAACACGTCGAACACGGTGGACTTCCCGCTCCCGTTGGGCCCGAGGAGCACGGTGAACGACGTGAGGTCCCGAAAGGTCACGTCGCGCAGCGCACGGAAGTTCTGAACGCGCAACTGCTCCATCCTCGAGGGGCTCTGGGTCGGGGATCCGTCGGTGACCATCTCGTTCCTCCGTCCTGCGCACGATACCGCGCGGTCGCCCCCGCTTCGGGCGAACCTGCCCGACTGAAACCTACGTGCCCATGGACACGGGTGGCGCCGCGGTACGGTCCCCGCATGCGCCCTTCGTACCGATCGCCCTTCCGCCCCACGCCACCCTCGAATCGATGACGGAACGCGACGCCGCCCCCGTCGAGGTCCGCTCCGTCCGCAAACGCTACGGCGCGATCACCGCCGTCGACGGCCTCTCGTTCCAGGCGGGGCGCGGCCAGGTGTTCGCCCTGCTCGGCCCGAACGGGGCCGGCAAATCGACGGTGGTGCGGATGCTGTGCGGCATCGTCGCGCCGGACGAGGGCGAGACGGTGTTCCGCCTCGGCGACGGCGAACGGCGGCGCGCCGACCCCGGCCGGGTCGGCTACCTGCCGGAGGACCGGGGCCTCTACCCCGACGCCCAGGTGCTGCCGATGATCCGGTACCTGGCTTCGCTGCGCGGCATGGACCCCGCGCAGGCGGAACGTTCGGGTCGGGCGTGGCTCGACCGGTTCGACCTGGCCGAGCGGGCGGGCGACCGGGTCGACGCGCTGTCGAAGGGCAACCAGCAGAAGGTGCAGCTGATCGCGGCGCTGGTGCACGACCCGCGCCTGGCGATCCTGGACGAGCCGTTCAGCGGCTTCGATCCGGTGAACCAGGACCTGGTGCTGCGCCTGATCGGCGAGCTGCGCGACGCCGGCACGACCGTGATCCTGAGCGCGCACCACATGGACCTGGTGCAGGCGCTCGCCGACCGCGTGCTGCTGATGCACCGCGGGCGCGAGGTGCTGGGCGGAACGATGGACGAGGTGCGGGCCGCTGCGGGCGTGGCGCGCCGCGTGCGCCTGCGGACCGACGCGCCGGCGACCGATGATCTGCTCGCGGGCCTGCCGACCGAGCGGGTGTCCTGGGAGGAGGACCGTCGCGGCGTGACGGTCGACCTGCCGGGCGGCACCTCCGTCGGGGCCTGGCTGCACGCCGTCACCGCCCGTGCCGAGGTCACCGACGTCCGCAGCGAAGCGCCGTCGCTGCGGGAGCTGTACCTGCGGGCGGTCGGGGCCGGGAGCGACGCGGCCGGCGCTGCTCCGTCCGAACCTGCGCGCGAGACCGGGACCGCACCCACGAGCGGAGGCGCGTCGTGACGCCGGGCGGGGGTGGCGGCCACTGGCAGGCGGTCCGCACGATCGCGACGTGGGAGTTCCTGCGGTTCTTCAAGTGGAAGGAGCTGCTGGTGACGATCGGGATCGTGATCGCGATTTCGGTCCTGGCGAACCCGGTGATCTCCCTGCTCGCGGGCTCGGGCGGCGGCACGATCGACCTGCGGGTCGACCTGCGCGAGGCGCCGCCCGGTGCCGACGTCACGCGGGCGCTCAGCATGATCGTGCAGACGCCGGAACCGGTGCACCCGCGCTTCACCTTCACCGACCTGCAGGCGCCGGACGCCGAAGCGCGAGTCCGGGCCGGCGAGCTGGACGGCGTGCTGCGCGTCGGCGCGGACGGGGGCCTGCGCATCGTGGCGCAGGACGATCCCGGCTGGCGGGCCGACCTGTCCGAACTGCTGACGTCGGTGGTGGTCCCGCTCCGGTTGCAGGCCGAGGGCCTCGCGCCGGAGGCGGCGCAGGGGGCGTTGGCGCCGCCCGAGGTGGCGGTGGTCGCGGTCGGGCAGGACGCCTACCGCGGTTCGGGCCTGATCGCGATCATGACCGGCATCCTGGTCGGGTCGGTGTTCACCGGCGCCGGCGTGCTGTTCACCGCGATCACCGGCGAGAAGTCGCAGCGGGTGACCGAGGCGATCGTGAGCGCCGTGTCGCCGCAGGCGTGGATCGACGGCAAGATCCTCGGCACCAGCCTGTTCGTGCTGGCGTACCTGATCACGTACGCGGTCGGGTTCGCGGGGGCGTTCCTGATCTACGGCGCGATGGACGGCCGCATGCCGCCGCTGCCGTCGCTGGTGACCGAACCGTGGCTGGCGCTGCTGACGATCGTATTCGCCGCGCTCGGGTTCGGCCTCTGGTTCACCGTGTTCGCCGCCATCGCCGCGACGGTGAACGACCCGACCACCAGCTCGCGCGGCGGGTTCATCATGGTGCCCGGCCTGGCGCTGGCGTCGGGGTTCCTCGTCTCCCCAGGCACGGCCGACGCACTCCTGTTCCGGATCCTGTCGTGGCTGCCGTTCACCAGTCCGACGGTGCTGCCGGTGCGGGCGATGCTCGGTTCGGCGGCGGCGTGGGAGATCGCGCTCTCGCTGGGGTTGCTGGTGGGCACGCTGCTGGCCGCCCGGCGGGCGGCGGGCGCCGTGTTCGCGCTCGGGATCCACATGACCGGCAAGGAGCCGAGCCTGCGCGAGATGGCGCGGTGGGTGCGGCGGGGGGCGTAGGGCGCGGCGTCGGTCGCGCCGAACCCGTTACGACAGCGTGCGCCGTGGGCGCCAGGCCGGCTCGCGCAGCACGTCCGGGTTGAACGAGCGGGGCGCCTCGACGATCGAGGCCTTGCCGCTGCGGTCCTGGAGGTAGACGCGGTCGGCGGCCACGAGCGTCAGGAACCGCTCGGTCAGGTCCGGATCGAACTGCGTGCCGGAACCCTCGCGGACGATCGCCATCGCGTCGGCGACCGGCAGCGCGGCTCGGTACGGCCGGTCGCTGGTGAGCGCCTCGAACACGTCGACCACGCCGAGGATGCGGCCGAACAGCGGAATCTCGTCGCCCGCCAGCCCGTCCGGGTAGCCCATCCCGTCCCAGCGTTCGTGGTGGTGCCGCACGCCTTCGGCGATCGACCGGAACGACGCCGAGACGCCCTCGAGCAGGTCGGCGCCCAGGTCCGAGTGACGCCGCACCAGGTCGTACTCCTCGCCGGTCAAGCGGCCCGGCTTGGCGAGGATCTCGGCGGGCGTGGCGAGCTTGCCCAGGTCGTGCAGGAACCCCGCCCAGTAGAGCGCTTCGAGCTGGTTGGCGGACAGGTCCAAGCGCCGCCCGAGCAGCACGGCGTTGCGGGCCACGCGTTCGCAGTGCTCGCTGGTTTCGACGTCCTTGTACTCGAGCGCCCGTACGAACCCGCGCAGGGTGCGCGCGTACAGGCCCCGCATCGACCGAGCCTGCGCGCGGATACGCCCGAGCAGGATCCACGCCAGCACGCTGAATCCGGTGAAGAACCCGGTGCGCAGCATCCAGTCCGACGCCACGTACTCCGCTGGCCGCACGCCGTCCGGCAGCGCCGGACCGGTCGCCAGGCCCGCCAGCAACGCCACCGCCACGGCGCCGGGCCCGCCCAGCCAGAACGCGGCGAGCGTCACCGGCAGGTAGAACGCGTGCACCAGCACGAACCGTTCGCTGCCCGCCGCCACCAGCAGCAGCCAACAGGCGAGCAGCGCCGCCGCGACCAGCGACGCCCGCACCGGCACCGCCGGCAGCGCCCAGCTCGGCACCCGGTCCAGGAACCGCGTCACCATGCGTCGACCTCCACGAGTCCCCGTCGCGGGCCGTCGTCGCGCTCTCCCGTCGCGAGCCGGCGCCGCCTGCCCGGCGCAGGCGACGGGGAATCGTACGGCGCGGGTCGTCCAAGGTTCGCCTAACGGGG
>SLSQ01000065.1 GCA_007130355.1 Trueperaceae bacterium | reverse complement strand
CGCCGGGTCGTGCCGGCCGGCGGCCTCGGCGGCCCCCGCCGGGGTCGGGTCCTCTCCTCCGTCCGCGACCGGCGCCGCGGCGGTGCGCGAGGCGACCGCCTCCTGGGCCTTCCGTCCGAGCTCCTTGAACTGGTCGCTCACGTTCTCGAGCTTGGCGACCCACTCGGGGTTCGGCTCCTGGCCCTCGGTGGTGCGGTGGTAGGCGAGGAGGGTCGCGGCGAGCGCCCAGGCGTCGGCGGCGGCGAGCTTGATCATCCACGCCCCGATCACGACCATGATCCCGAGGGCGGGCCCGAGCGCCGGCGCGACCGCGGCGATGGCGAGCGCCGGCAGACCGAGGATCACGAGCAGCAGGAAGAACTCGACGTAGCCGATCAGGGTGAGGACCACGGCGTTCGCGACGATCGGCTTCCAGGCCTGAGCGTAGAGCACCACCCCTTCGTGCGCGACCTGCCAGACGTTCTGTTCGCGGCGGGCGTAGGCGCGCGAGAGGATCGACTCGTCGACGTAGGTCGACGACATCACGGCGACCCGTTCGAGCAGCTTGCCGAGGCTCTTCAGGCCGGGGATCGGCAGGATGCTCGCGATCCGCACGAAGGTGCGGACGATCCGCTTCACGACGCCGTCGACCAGCTGATCGACGGCGAACAGGATGCTCGTGTCCTTGAACCGGTCCATCACCTGCTTGCGGCCGTAGGCGACCTGCCCGCCCTCCGGCCCGCGGCCGTGGACGATGAACTCGGTCATGACGGCGGTGTGCGCCGCCTTGAGCAGGTAGAAGTAGTAGCGGCTGGCCCAGCGCACGATGCCGAACGCGCCGCCGAACGCCGCCAGGAACAGGATCACGCCGAGCGGCGCCCACAGTTGCCCGAGCAGCCAGGCGACGCCGCCGATGATGCCGAAGTACACGAGCAGGCCGAGTCCGAGCAGCAGGTACGAACCGAGCCGGACCCAGATGAACGGAAGGGTCTTGAGGAGCAGGCCGAAGGCCTCGCCGAGATAGATCTTGGGCACGATCACGAACCTCCAGGACGATGGGAACGAACGAGCGCGACGGGACGGACGGGTTCCCGACAAGGTACGCCGCCGGGGGCGCCGACGTCGGTGAAGGAATCGTCCTGGACGCGTCGCCGTGCCGGACGGCCCGGGATCGGCGGCGTCCCGTGCGCGGCGAGGATCCGGGCGGGTCGGCGGCTCAGCCGGCCTGGGCCGCGAACAGCGGCGTGACCCGCTCGCTGCGCGGGACGCGGTGGCAGGAGCGGCAGCGCGGCTCGTAGCTCTCGGCCGCGCCGACGAGCACGATCGGGTCGTCGTAGTGGGCCGGATGGCCGCCGATCAGGCGCTGGGTGCGGGTGGCGGCCCGGCCGCAGCGGCAGATGGCGGTGAGCTTGTCGACCCGTTCGGCGCGGGCCAACAGGGTCGGCAACGGACCGAACGGCTCGCCGCGGAAGTCGAGGTCGAGTCCGGCGATCACCACGCGCCCGCCGTCGTCGGCCAGGTCCTGCGCCAGGTCGGCCAGCTCCGGTCCGAAGAACTGGGCCTCGTCGACGGCGACCACCTCGCTGCCGCCGTCGAGGCGCGCCTTCAGGTCGTCGATCCGGTCGACCGCGATCGCCTCGAGGCTGCGCCCGGCGTGGCTGGCGACGCGGACGGCGTCGTAGCGGTCGTCGATGGCGGGCTTGAACACCTGGACCGACTGCCGTGCGATCAACGCACGGGTGACCCGGCGGATCAGTTCCTCCGACTTGCCGCTGAACATGGGGCCGCTGATCACTTCGAGCCATCCGCCGCCGTACGGGTGCGCCTGCATGACGTTCAGGGTACCCCGTCGCCGGGAGCCGGCTCCGGACGAGCGGGCGCGCGACCCCCTGAGCGTACTCGTGTCAATCATTCGGATCACGCCGCGCTCACCACGTCGTGCTACGCTCCGCGCCATGACACGCATGCACGGGACCACCATCGTCGCGGTGCACCGCGACGGCGTCACCGCCTTGGCCGGCGACGGCCAGGTCACGCTCGGCGATCAGATCGTCAAGCGGGGCGCCATCAAGGTCCGCACCCTCGACGACGGACGCGTCCTCGCCGGCTTCGCGGGCGCCGTGAGCGACGCCTTCACCCTGATGGAGAAGTTCGAGGGCCACCTCTCCGCTTCCAAAGGCTCCCTGACCAAGGCCGCCGTCGACACCGTCAAGGAGTGGCGCACCGACCGGGTGCTCCGCAACCTCGAAGCGATGCTCATCGTCGCCGACGAATCGCGAATCCTCACCCTCTCCGGCGCCGGCGACGTGGTCGCGCCGGACATCGACGCCGCCGCGGTCGGCAGCGGCGGCGCCTACGCGCTGGCGGCCGCGGTCGCCCTGCTCGAGAACAGCGACCTGAGCGCGCCCGAGATCGCCGAGCAGGCGATCCGCATCGCCGGCCGGATCGACATCTATACGAGCGGCGACCCGACCGTGCTGATCGCTCCGCCCGAGGAAACCGACGACGAGGGAGTCGCATGACCGGACAACTCGCGAAACCGGAACCGACCCCGGACCTGGCCGACCTGACCCCGGTCCAGATCGTCGAGGCGCTGGACGCCCACATCATCGGCCAGCACGCCGCCAAGCGCAGCGTCGCCGTCGCGCTCCGCAACCACGTGCGACGCCGGCGCCTGCCGCCCGAAGTGCAGGCCGAGG
>SLSQ01000189.1 GCA_007130355.1 Trueperaceae bacterium | reverse complement strand
TACCGTCGGCGTCCTGCTGGATCAGCCCTCTACCGCAGAGGCGGTGCGGGATCGCGTGGCGTCCTTGCTGGTGGCGAACTTCGAGGAGCAGCGCGCCCTAGCTACCGCCGGGGGGCAGCCGCCGGAGGAGTTCGACGCTTACGTGTTTACTGAGCGCTCGTCACCGTGGGAGCTGGCACGCGCCGGAGACCAGACGCCCATCGTCAATGTGTCGCTGGACAACGCGAGCTACCAGGGCGACCGCAGCCCGAGCGCGAACCACCAGCACGCAGAGCAGCGGATCAATATCGACTGCGTGGCGTTCGGGGTCAATGAGCAGACAGCGGACGGGCACGATCCGGGTGACTACCTAGCCAGCCTGGAGGCGGCCCGGGTGACCCGGCAAGTCCGGTCCATGTTGATGTCGCCGGGCAACACAGTGTTGCAGTTGCGCGGCACGGTCCACAAGCGGTGGATCGAGTCAACGCAGATGCTACAGCCGCCTGCGCAGGGCGGCACGTTTCATGTGGTGGCGTCACGGCTGACGCTGGTGGTCGGGTTCCTCGAATCCGCACCCGTGCCAGATCCGACGCTGCTGGAGATCGTTTATTCGGAGTTCGACCGAGCCACCGACGGCAAGATCACGCTTGCCGTCCAATACGGAGAGTAACCCATGGTGAGTACAGCAATCAGTCCCGCAGCCGTGGCCCGCGTGGTCGGCATCGAGACCGAGTTCGTCAACTTGCGCGGAGGCATCGCGTTCCTGCCTCAGCAGATCGCCGTGGTGGGCCAGGGGTCTACCGCCTCGACCTACCCGCTGGAGAAGACCCGCGTGTTCAGCGAGGCGGAGGCTGGCCGCGTCTACGGATACGGCAGCCCCATCCACCTTGCTGTGCGTGAACTGTTGCCGCCCATCGGTGAGGGCGTCGGTGTGGTTCCGGTGCATATCCTCCCGCTGGAGGATGACGAGTCCGGCGTGGCTGCCGAGGGATCTATCGTCCCTGACGACACCACGCTTCCGGCCTCCGAGGCTGAGAGCTATCGCGTGGTTGTGGCCGGCATCGAATCAGAGCAGTTCGTGATCGACGAAGGCGACGATCTTTCTTCCGCCGTCACGAAGATGGCGGAGGCGATCAACGCCGTCCTGTCCATGCCGGTGACTGCCACGGCCAACACCACGTCAGGATCGGAGGCCGTGGAACTGGAGGCCAAGTGGGCGGGCGAGTCCGGCAACGCGATCACCCTCTCGGTATCCGGCGGGGATGCGGTGGAGTTCACCATCACCGACATGACCGGCGGGCTGGTGAACCCGAGCGTTCAGCCCGCACTCGACATGATCGGCGAAAGCAACTGGATCACCTGGATCGTCAACTGCCTGAACTATGACGACACCGACGCGCTGGATGCCCTGGACACGTTCGGTGAGAGCCGCTGGGATCCGCTGGTCAAGAAGCCGCTGGCCGCCGCCGTCCGGGGCAGCTCCGAGACCAGCGTTGCCACCGCTATCAGCGTGTCCGAGACGCGCACGACCGACCGCACCAACGCGCAGGTCAACGTAGAGGGCAGCCCGATGTATCCGGCGGCCATCGCCGGGGCGGCTGTTGCGCGCGCAGCCGTGCTCGCCAACAACAACCCGCCTCACGACTACGGCAGCCAGCCGATGCGGCGCATCACCCGAGGCGCGGAATCGGAGGAGTGGAGCTATACCGAGCGCGACGCCGCTGTGAAGGGCGGCGTCTCGACCACGGAGATCAAGGACGGCACGGTCAACCTGTCGGATCTGGTGACGCACTACGCGCCCGAGGGCGAGGTTCCGCCCGCGTATCGCTACGTCGTGGATACCGTTAAGAATCAGCAGGTTATCTTCAACTACGACCTGGAGTTCAACACCCCCAAGTGGGACGGCGCTCCGCTGGTGCCGGACGGTCAGGCAACGACCAACCCGGACGCCAAGAAGCCGAGCACGGCGAAGGCCGCTATTGCTCAGATCCTGGACAGCCTCGGGAGCAACGCGATCATCTCCGATCCGGATACGGCGAAGGAGAACACGCAGGCGCAGATCGACAGCCAGAACCCGAAGCGGCTGAATGTCAAGAGCACGATCCAGCTTGCGGGCAATAGCAACATCCGAAGCATCACCAATGAGTTCGGGTTCTTCTTCGGCTGATCCCCACAGACAATAGGAGGCAGACATGCCGGCAGTAGGCGGAAGCATCGAAAGCATCAGCATTGACGGGCGCACCTTTTCGGTTGCCGCCGATGCGGAGACACAGCGGGCTCTGGGCGGGTTCCAGAACGAAGTGCTCGCCAATGGCGACGGTTCAGCCCGCATCCAGAAGACGCGGACCCCGTGGTCGTGGGAGGGGCTCACCCTGACCATCGACGATGACCGGGGCGATCACGAGTTCCTCCAGGGCGTGGCTGACGGCAATGCGTTCGTGCCCATCGCGTGCTCACTCGCCAGCGGGGAGGTGTACCAAGGCGAGGGGATCATCGCGGGCGGCGAAGCGATCCAGATGAACACGCAGAACGCGACGGCAGAGGTGTCGCTGTCCGGTCCGCGCAAGCTGACCAAGCAGTAAGCAGGGCCGAATGGGAGTCAACGCGCCGCCGGCCTACTCCCAGCCCACGACCCCTAGCGGGGCGGCGGCGCACCTATCGCGAATGGGAGCGAGACGATGGAAGACGATCAGCAGTAT
>SLSQ01000089.1 GCA_007130355.1 Trueperaceae bacterium | reverse complement strand
TTCTTCATGCTTCGGGCCATTACTTCCTTCCCTTCCGACGGCGCACGATGAAGCGGCTGCTGGTCTTGCGCTTGTCGCGGGTCTTGAGGCCCTTCGACTGCTGGCCCCACGGGCTGACCGGAGGACGCCCGCCGCTGCTGCGCCCCTCGCCACCGCCGTGCGGGTGGTCGACCGGGTTCATGGAGCGACCGCGCTGGTGCGGCTTGCGGCCGAGCCAGCGCGTGCGGCCGGCCTTGCCGAGGACGATGTTCTTGTGCTCGGCGTTGCCGACGTTGCCGACGGTGGCGTAGCACTCGCCGTGGACGCGCCGCAGCTCGCCGGACGGAAGACGCAGGGTCACGTAGTTGCCGTCGCGGCCCTGGATCTGGATCCCGGTGCCGGCGCTGCGACCGAGCTGGGCGCCCTTGCCGGGCACGAGCTCGACGGCGTGGACGACGACGCCGACCGGCACGAAGCGCAGCGGCATGGCGTTGCCGACGACCGGTTCCGCGTCGGGACCGGAGACGATGCGCGTGCCGACCTCGAGGCGTTCCGGGGCCAGAACGTAGCGCTTCTCGCCGTCGAGGTAGTGCAGCAGCGCCAGGTTGGCGCTCCGGTTCGGGTCGTACTCGATCCCGGCGACCTTGGCCGGGACGCCTTCCTTGTCGCGGCGCCGGAAGTCGACGATCCGGTAGCGGCGCTTGTGGCCGCCGCCGCGGAACCGGGAGGTGATGCGGCCGCGGTTGTTCCGGCCCCCGCTCTTCTTCATGGGGACCAGGAGCGACTTCTCCGGGCGGTCCTTGGTGACCTCGGCGAAGTCGGAGGTCGTCATGAAGCGGCGGGAGGGCGTATACGGACGGTACTTCTTGGTCGGCATGGTCCCCTCCCTTAGGTGAGTCCCTCGAGCTGCTGGATCTTCTGTCCGACAGCGAGGGTGACGATGGCCTTCTTGCGTTCGGGCCGCGTGCCCGCGTACCGGCCCATGCGCTTCGTCTTGCCGCGGACCTTCTGCAGGTTGATCTTGACGACGTCGACTTCGAAGACCTTCTCGACCGCGTCCTTGATCTGGGTGCGGTTCGCGTTCGGATGGACGAAGAAGGCGTACTTGCCGGCGTCGATGAGGGACACCGCCTTCTCGCTCAGCGCGGGGCGCAGGATCACGTCGTGCGGGTTCACGATGCGACCTCCTGCGACGCGTCCTCGTCGCCGAAGATGGCGGCGTCCATGATGACGGCCTCGTTGCGCAGCACGTCGAACACGTTCAGGCCGCGGCTCGGCAGGACGGTGGTCCACGGCAGGTTGCGGGCGGCGCGGCGGACGAGCTCGTCGTCGGTGACCACGAGCACCCGCTCGCTACCGTCGAAGCCGTTCTTCTCGGCCCAGGAGACGAACTCCTTGGTCTTGCCGCCCACGCCGAACGACTCGACGAGGGTCAGCTTGCCGTCCTGCGCACGGGAGGCGATCGCCATGTGGAGTCCGAGCTTGCGGACCCGCTTCGGCAGGGTATAGCCGTAGTCGCGCGGATGCGGACCGAAGGCGATCCCGCCGCCGACGAAGATCGGCGCTTTGCGGCTGCCGTGCCGCGCGCGGCCGGTGCCCTTCTGGGGGTAGATCTTGGCCGTCGACCCGGTGACGCGTCCGCGCGTCTGGCTGGCGGCGGTGCCGCGGCGGCGCTTGGCGAGCTGCCAGCGCACGACCTCGTGCAGCACCGACTCCTGCGGCTCGGGCAGGTCCAGGGTGACGGAGCGGTCGGATCCGACGACGTCGACCGTGACCGGCATCAGTTCACCTTCTTCCGATGAGACGCCTTGACGACCAGCGTCCCGCCGGTGGGGCCGGGAACGGCGCCCTTGAGCAGGATCACGTTGTCGTCGGCGCGCACCTCGACCACTTCGAGCCCGACGGTGGTCACCGGAACGGCGCCCATCTGGCCGGCCATCTTCTTGCCCTTGTAGACGCGCGCGGGCGTCTTGCTCTGGCCGATCGAGCCGGGGTGGCGGTGCTTCTTCTTGGTGCCGTGGCTGGCGGGCATGCCGCCGAAGCCCCAGCGCTTCATGACGCCGGCGGTGCCGCGGCCCTTGCTGGTGCCGGTGACGTCGACCGTGTCGCCGTCCTCGAAGATGTCGACCGAGACGGAGTCCCCTTCGGGCTCGTAGTCGCGGAACTCGACGAGGTGCCGGACCGGATCGACGCCGTGCTTGGCCAGGTGGCCCCGCTCCGGCCCGTTCAGGGCCTTCGGCGACGTCGCGTGCCAGCCGAGCTGGACCGCGTCGTAGCCGTCGGCGTCGCGGCTCTTGCGCTGCACCACCGGGCACGGACCGGCCAGGACGACGGTGACGGGAACGAGCCGATCACCGCGCCAGACCTGGGTCATGCCCACTTTGGTGCCGAGGATTCCCTTCACTAGCGTCCTCCGACCGTCTTGATCTCGATGTCCACCCCAGTCGGGAGGTCGAGGTGCATGAGGCTGTCGATCGTGCCCTTGGTGGGGCTCTTGATGTCGATCAACCGGTTGTGGGTACGGATCTCGAAGTGCTCGCGGCTGTCCTTGTCGGTGAACGGGCTGCGGAGCACGCAGAAGCGTCGAATCCGGGTCGGCAGCGGCACGGGGCCGGCGACGTCGGCGCCGGTGCGGCGCACGGTGTCGACGATCCGGGTGGCCGAGCTGTCGAGGCTGCGGTGGTCGAACGCCTTGAGTTTGATGCGGATCTT
>SLSQ01000106.1 GCA_007130355.1 Trueperaceae bacterium | reverse complement strand
GACGCCGGCGCGCTCGGCTTCGGCGTGGTCGGTATCATCGCGCTGGGACCGATCCTGACGATGCTCGCCCTCTCGCTGGCGCTCCGCCGGAGGAACCCGAATGGCTGATTCCGTCCGCTTCCAACTGATCGTGACGATCGTGCCCCAAGGGGCCTGCTCACCCCTGGTCGACGCCGCCAAGGCCGCCGGCGCCGAGGGCGCCACGATCCTGCGCGGACGTGGGTCCGGCGTGCACGAAGGCGCGCGCTTCCTGGGTCTGCCGATCGAGCCGGAGAAGGACGTGCTGCTGATCTTGATCGACAAGGACCGGTCCGAACGGGTGCTCGACGCGGTGGTCGACGCGGGCGACCTGGACCGGCCCGGCAAGGGGATCGCCTTCGTGCTCGACGTGCCGCGCGTGGCCGGGATCGTGCATCGCGGCGAGGTCCTGACCCCGAAGACGACCGGCGACGAGAGCTGAGCCCGGCCGCGGCGCTCAGGGCACGGGCAGGGTGAGCGACGCCAGGTCGCGCGGGTAGTCGGTCAGCATCTCGATCCCGTCCTCGGTGACGCGCACGGTGTCCGAGTGCCGGAATCCGCCGAGCCCCGGGACGTACAGTCCCGGTTCGACGCTCAGCACCATCTCCGGTTCCAGGATCGTGGCGTCGCCCACGTCGAGGAACGGACTCTCGTGAATCCGTTGACCCAGGCCGTGCCCCACGTGGTGCCGCCAGTGCTCGCGCAGGCCGTGCGCGTCGACGTACTCCTGGACGCGCCGGTCGACCTCGCTGCAGGGCGTTCCGGGACGGATCGCGTCGAACGCCAGGTCCTGGACCGCGAGCATGTGGTCGAACCAGCGACGTCGCTCCGCGTCCGGGACGCCCAGCACCATCGTCCGCTCGAGCTCGGAAAGGTAGCCCCATACGTCGGCGCTGGCGCCGGTCACGAGCACGTCCCCCTCGGCGAAGCGGACGTCGTCGGCCAGGGCGTGCGGAAAGGCGCTGGCGGGCCCGATCTGTCCGCGGTAGAGCGCCAACGCGCCGGAGATCCAGCGGTTGCGCCGGCGGTACCCCGGACCGATCGCAGTGGCGAGCTCCGCGCTGGTGGTCGCGCTGGCGGGACCGGCGGCGTCCTCCTCGCGCAGGCCGGGCTTGGTGGCGTCCTGCATGCGGCGGTGCGCGACGCCCGCCCAGCGGGACGCTTCCCGGATCAGGGCGATCTCGTGCGGGCTCTTGATCCGCATGCGTGCCTCGACCTCGGGGATCACCGAACGGACCGTCCAGCGCTCGCTCAGCGGCCGTGGCAAGTAGCCCATCACCGGCGGGTAGCCGTCGTGATCATGGCCCACCGTGCCGCGGCCCGCGCCCGCCTCCGCCAGAAGGTCGTGGAGGTGCTCCATCGGGTGCCGTTCGCCCGGGTACTCCGGATAGTCGACCACGCGGTCGGCGTCGGACGCCGCGGGCGCGTGCTCCCGCTCCAGGCGCGGCACGAACAGGATCCGTTCGCCGTCCGGCAGCAGCACCGCGGCGATCGGCCGCTCGGTCGCGGCGAACACGAATCCGGTGAAGTACTGGACGTACTGATCGTCGAACAGCACCACCGCGCGCACGTCGTCCGGGAGGGTCTCGAAGAGCGTCCGGCAGCGGGCGGCGCGCTCGGCACGCTCGATCGGGCGGATGGGGGTCGGGTCGCTCATGGCCGCCATCAGACCACGAGCGGGCGCCCGGCTCCTGCGACGCGGTCGCGCGTGCAATTCTCGGGAGCGGACGCACGGTAGCGTGCCGTCATGAGCGACCGAACGAGCGCCACCTTCGCGGACCGCAGGCCCGAACGTCCGATCCGGTTCGGGTTCGTGGGGTGCGGCGACGTGACCGAGGTGAAGTCCGGACCGGCGTTCGCCCTCGCGGGCGCGACGGTGTCGGCGGTGATGCGGCGCGACGGCGCGAAGGCCGCCGACTACGCTCGCCGGCACGGGGTGCCGCGCTGGACCGACGACGCCCGCGACCTGATCTTCGCCGACGACGTCGACGCCGTCTACGTGGCGACGCCCCCGTCGTCGCACGCTGCGTACGTGCACATGGCCGCCGAGGCGGGCAAGCCGGTGTACGTCGAGAAGCCGGTGGCCCGCACGGAGGCGGAGGCGCGAGCCATGCTGGAGGCGTGCACGGCGGCGGGCGTACCGCTCTTCGTCGCCTACTACCGTCGGGCGCTGCCCCGCTTCGAGCGGGTGCGCACCCTGATCGAAGAGGGAGCGATCGGAGCCCCGCGGACGGTGTCGGCCCGCCTGGCGGTTCCGACGCCGACCGACCGGAGCGGGTGGCGCTTCGACCCGGAGGTCGCGGGCGGCGGGCTGTTCATGGACCTCGGCAGCCACGTGCTGGACCTGCTCGATCACTGGCTCGGACCGGTCGCCGAAGCGCAGGGGCACGTCGCGGTCCGCGCGCCGGGCGGACGCGTCGAGGACGAAGTCAGCGCCCGCCTGGTCTTCGCGTCCGGCGTGCACGGCGTCCTGCTCGCGTCGTTCGACGGCGTTTCGGAGGTCGACGAGGTGCGCGTCTTCGGGGAGCGTGGGTCGGTCCGCGTACCGGTGTTCGCGGACGGTCCGGTCGTGATCGAGGGGCCGGACGGCGCCGAACGCAGCGAGTCGATTCCGCACCCGAAGCACGTGCACGAACCGCTCGTGCGCCGGATGGTGGAGGAACTCGAGGGGCGGGGCGGCTTCTGCGCCTCGACCGGCGTCTCGGCCGTGCGGACCCAGGCCGTGCTCGACGCGATCCTGCACGGTTCGCGGCGCCGACCCGCGTGAGTTTCGGTCTGGCGGCCCGGGTCGCGACGGTCGGCGTCGCGTACTACGCGGGGGCGTGGTTCGGCGTCCAGTACTCGGCGCCGACCAGCGGCATCGCGCTGATCTGGCCGCCGAACGCGGTGCTGCTCGCCGCGTTTCTGCTCGCGCGGCCGCGGGAGTGGCCGTGGTACGCGGCGGTGGTGGTGGCCGCCGAACTGGTCGCCGCCGTCCCGACCTTCCCGCTGGTCGCGGCGACGGCGTTCAGTCTGGTGAACGTGTTCGAAGCGACCGTGGCCGCCGCTTGGCTGCGGCGCATCGCGGGGCCGAGGTTCCGCTTCGATCGTCTGCGCGACGGCGTCGCCTACGTCGTGATCGCCGGGATCGTCGTGCCCGCGGTCGCGGCGCTCGCCGGCGCGGCGATCTACCTCGCGCTGGGGGCGACCGAGGCGGGCTTCCTGGCCCAGTGGCGGCTCTGGTGGTTCGGCGACGCGCTCGGACTGTTGATCCTCGGCCCCGCGATCCTCACCGCCGCCGACTGGTGGCGGCGCCGCGACCGGGAGGTCGCGCCGTCCGTCCCGGGTTCGACGGCACGCGTGGCCGAGGCGACGGCGTTCGTGGGCGCGGCGGCGCTCCTGACCGTGGCGGCGTTCGCCCCGAGCGAGCTCGGTGCCGCCGCCTTCTTCGTGGAACCGGCGCTGCTGGTCGCGCTCGGGATCGTGGCCGCCGTCCGCTACGGCGTGACCGGGGCGTCGGTCGCCGTCGCCGTGATCGCCGCGGTGGCGGTCGTGACGATGTCGGTCGGAGGCGGTCCGGACCGGGAGGCTTCGGCGCTTCGGTCGATCCTGTCGGCGCAAGGCGTGCTGGCCGTCCTCGCGTTCGTGTCGGTCGGGTCGGCGCTGGTGCTCGACGAGCTGCGGCGTCAACGGGCCCGCCTGGAGCGTCAGGAGGTGCAGCTGCGCGACCAGAACGAGCGGTTGGAACGCAGCGTGACGGAGCGCACCGAAGCGTGGGCCCGCGCCGCACGCGACCTGGAGCACGCCAACGCGCGCCTGGCGCGCTTGGCGACGACCGACTACCTGACCGAGCTGCCGAACCGGCGCGCCTTCGAGGAGACGGGCGAGCGGGAGCGCCGCCGCGCCGCCGCGGACGGCGTTCCGGTGGCGGTGCTGGTCTTCGACCTGGACCGGTTCAAGACGGTCAACGATCGGTACGGGCACGCCGTCGGCGACCGCGTGCTCCGTGCCGTCGCCGCGCCGGTCCGGACCGCGCTGCGCCCGTCGGACCTGCTCGCCCGGACCGGAGGCGAAGAGTTCTCGGTCCTGCTGGTCGATGCGGACGCACGGCAGGCGACCGAGGTCGCCGAACGGATCCGACGGGCGCTCGAGACGACCACGGTGGAGCACGACGGAGCGTCGATCGTCGTCACCGCCAGTTTCGGCGTGGCGGCCGTGCGTACCCCGGACGAGCCGCTCGCTTCGCTCGCGGAGCGGGCGGACGCCGCGATGTACCGCGCCAAACGGGCGGGTCGGAACCGGGTCGCGAACTGACGACGCTCCGGGACCTGGAGCGGCCCGGCCCGGAGCGCCGGCGTCGCGGACGGGCCGGGGTCAGCGCTGCGCGCCGCGGCCTTGGATGAGGGCACCGAAGGCGCGGACCACCTCGGGATCGAAGTGCGAGCCGGCGCCGTCCCGGACGTGCCGGAGCGCACGCTCGGGCGTCCACGCCGCCCGGTACGGCCGGTCGGAGGTGAGGGCGTCGTAGACGTCGACGACGGCGAAGATGCGGGCCGAGCGCGGAATGTCGGTACCGGCCAGTCCGTCCGGATAGCCGCTCCCGTCCCAGCGCTCGTGGTGGTGGACCGGGATGGAGAGCGCCTCGCGCAGGAACGGGATCGGGGCGAGCAGGTCGCGGGCGTGCGTGGTGTGCGAGCGGATCACGGCCATCTCGTCGTCCGTCAGGGCGCCCGGCTTGAGCAGGATCGCGTCCGGAACGCCCATCTTGCCGATGTCGTGCAGCAGCGCGCCGCGACGCACGTGCACGATCTCCTCTTCGGGCACGCCGAGTCGGCGGGCGAGTTCGACCGTCAGGTCGGTGACGCGGCGGCTGTGCCCCTCCGTCTCGTGGTCCTTGAGGTCGAGGGCGCGGGCCCACCCCTCGATCGTCGTCTCGTACGCCTGCGCTTGCTGTTCGATCAACTGGACGTTCCGCGTCGCCACCGCCGCCAGGTTCGCGGCGAGCGACAGCGCCGTCACCTGATCCTCGGCGAACTGGTCGGGTTCGTACGCCTGCAGTTCGAACACCCCGATCGGGCGGCCGAACACCCGCATCGGGACGGCGAGCACCGACCCGATCACGTTGTGCACGTCTTCGCCGATGTCGACCATGTCCTCGTTCTCGTACGCCTTGGTGACCAAGGGACGTCCGCTGACGATGGCCCGGCTGCCGGGGCTGTCGGAGAGGCCGAGGGCGGGCAGTTCGGACACGTCGTGCTGCAGCAGCGTCGCCCCGTCGAGGCTGGCACCGTAGACGCAGGTCCGGAGTTCGGGCGCTTCGTCGTAGGTCGAGACGATGATCGCCTGGCTGGGGCTCACGCGCCGGGCGAACGCGAACAGGTGCCCGTACAGCTCGGGCAACGTGCGCGCCGTGCCCGTGCGCATGGCCAGCTCGTCCAGGAGCTCGACGAGCGGTCGCCCGTCGCGACCGTCCGCAGCTCCGGTCGCCCGTGCGTTCGGAGACCGTCCCTTCCCCACGGGACCCATCATCGCCCATGGGCGGCGGGCCGGTCGTCGGACCGCACCGGGTGGGCCGGACGGTTCGGGACGGTACGATGCCGACGTGCACCTGCCTGCCGGAAGCGCGTACTACGCTGGAAAGACCCTGTTCCTGACCGGAGGGACCGGCCTGGTCGGGCAAGCGACGATCGAGACGATCCTGCGCGCCCTGCCGCAGGTCCGACGCCTCTACGTCCTGATCCGACCGCGCCGGGACGCCGCGGGAACGCCCGTCCCCGTCGAGCGCACCCTGCACGAAGAGCTTCTCGCGAACGGGGCGTTCGATGCCCTCCGCTCGGAGCACGGCGATCGGTTCGGCGCCTGGGTGGCCGAGCGGGTCGTGCCGGTGGCGGGCGACCTGTCGCGCGACCGGCTCGGCCTCTCCAACGACGATTGGAACCGCATCCGTGCCGAGGTCGACGTGGTGATCCATAGCGGGGCGATGGCGGTGTTCGACGCGCCGCTCGACCTGGCGGTCCGCACGAACGCGCGCGCGCCGCTGCAGGTGCTCGAGCTGGCGCGCGGAGCGCCGAAGCGGCCGCTGGTGGCCCACCTGTCGACCTGCTACGTCCAGGCCGGTCCCGGCCCCGCGTTCGAGTCGCCTCTCGACCCGACCTGGACGCCGAACGGGAACGGGGCGCACGATCCGTACGACGTCGACGACGAGCTCGCGCGCATCGACCGTGCCCTGGCGCGACGGCCGGACAGCCGCTCCGGACCCGAGGCCCACGACGCGCAGGTGGCGGAGGGACTCCGGTGGAGCCGGCAGCGCGGGTTCCAGGACACCTACGCGTTCACCAAGGCGATGGGCGAACAGTCGGTGGCGCGGCACCGGGGCGACGTGCCGACGCTGATCGTGCGGCCCGCCGTGATCGAGAGCGCCCTGCGCACGCCCGCGCCGGGCTGGATCGACGGCTACCGGATGCTCGAGCCGCTGGTCGTCGGCTACGCGCGCCGTCGCTTCGCCGACTTCCCCGGGCACCCCGAGGCGGTGCTCGACGTCGTCCCCGTGGACACGGTGGTCCACGCGCTGTTGATGGCGATCCCGTGGGCGGCCCGGCAGGAGGGACTGCCGGTCGTGCAGATCGCCTCCGGGACCGAGAACCCGCTGCGGCTCTCCGAGTTCCGCGCCCACGTGCGCGAGCACTACGAACGCAACCCGCTCGGAAACCACCGGTCGGCCGCCCGCCCGCCGTTGCCGGACCTGACGTTCCCGCCGGTGCGGCGCTACCTGCGGGAGCTGGACCTCGCGCACCTCGCGCCGGTCCGCTTCCTGCAGGCCGCCTACCGCCCCCTGCGCGGCACGCGCTGGGGACGCAAGCGTTACGACCGCCTGAGCGTCGGACGGGAGCGATTGGAGCGCCTGCGGCGGACCGCGGTGATCTACGGACCGTACGGCGAGTGCCGGGCCCGGTTCGGGACGCACGTGCTGCGGCGCGTGCACCTGGCGACGCCGGAGGAGGACCGGGCCGCCTTCCCGTTCGATCTGCGCGGCCTCGACTGGAAGCGCTACCTCCAGGACGTCCACCTGGCCGGGGTCGAACGCTACCTGCTCGGTCGGCGGGACCGGGTCGTCGCCGCGCTCCCGCTCCCGAACGGCGCCGCGGACCGCGATCCGCCGACGGGGACGGAGCGGTGGCGCAGCGCCGAACGGGTGCTGGCCCGAACGCGCGAGGTGCCCGCGAACGAGGCGCGACGGTGGACCGGGGGCGCCGTGCGCGGGGCGGTGCGCCGCGCCTCCGTGGCGACGCTCCAGGCGGTGTGCGCCCTGCGGCTCGAGCTGCGCACCAGCGGACTCGAGCGACTGCCGGAACGCGGGCCCGCGATCGTGGTGGCGAACCATGCGAGCCACGCCGACACCGGCGTGCTGCTGGCCGCGCTCGGCCGCCGGCTCGGCGACGTGCACGCGACCGCGGCGCAGGACTACTGGTTCCGCAACCCGTGGGTCGGCCGGGCGATGCACCTGACGCTGGGCGGGATCCCGTTCGACCGGCACCGCCCGAACGTGCCGCGCGCGCTCTCCCTTCCGGCCGAGGTGTTGCGCGGCGGTCGTTCGCTGATCTTCTACCCGGAGGGCACCCGCAGCCCCGACGGGGAGGTGCACCCGTTCCGAAGCACGGTCGGTCTGCTGGCGCTGGCCACCGCCACCGAGATCGTGCCCGCCTACCTGTCCGGCACGGCGGAGGCGCTGCCGAAGGGGTCGGCCTGGGTGCGGCACCACCCGGTCCGCGTCCGCTTCGGGGCGCCGGTCCGGATCGAGCCGTACCTGGCGCGTCTCGACCACGACCGGGTCGCCGAGGTCGCGCGACGCATCGCGGCCGACGCGCACGCGCGGGTCCTGGCGCTTCGGGACGAGCTCGAGACCGCCCCCGCGGGCGCCGCGCCGCGAGGGCGCGAGGAGGCCCGATGACGAGGACCGAAGGCCGCCCGTACGCGCCGGTGGCGGGCGAGCGCGACCCGCTCCTGTGGGGGTTCCGCGACACCCGCTTCGAGTTCGTGGGCGACCGTGCCGTGCGCGTGACCGGAAACCGATACCCGATCGCCGGCGTGCCGATGCCGCGCTTCGTGCCGTTCGTCGAGTCGATGCTGGGCGTGCCGCTCGGACCGGACCGGATGCAGGAACGCAGGTCGCCGCCGCCGCTGCCCACCGCGCTGCCGGTCGACGCCGTGCGTGCCGAGCTCGAGGGCGTCGTGGACGACCGCCAGTGGGCCGACGACGATGCCGCGCGCCTCGCCCACAGCCACGGTCAGCTGAGCGTCGAGGAGGTCTACCGGATCCTGAACGGCGGCGTTCCGGAGCGGGTCGTCGACGCGGTGGTCTTCCCGGAGGACGCCGAGCAGGTGGCGCGCTTGGTGCGGGCGGCCGACCGGCACGAGGTGGTCCTGATCCCGTACGGCGGTGGCACGAACGTCTCCGGCGCGCTGCTCTGCCCGCCCGACGAACGCCGGCCGATCGTGTCCGTCGACCTCCGTCGCATGGACCGGATCCTCGAGCTGAACCCGAACGACGGCCGCGTGGTGGTGCAGGCCGGCATCACCGGACTCGAGCTCGAAGCGCGGCTCGAGGAGCGGGGCCTCACCTGCGGGCACGTGCCCGACAGCGTCGAACTGTCGACCGTGGGCGGCTGGATCGCGACGCACGCCAGCGGGATGAAGAAGAACCGCTACGGCAACATCGAGGACGTGGTCCTCAGCGCCACCCTGGTCACCCCCCGTGGCGAGGTCGCCAGCGTGCCGGTCGTGCCCCGGACCTCCCTCGGCGTGCAGCCGCGCGGGTTCCTGTTCGGTGCCGAGGGCGGCCTCGGCATCGTGACGACCGCGGTGCTGCGCGTGCGGCCGCTGCCCGAGGCGCGGCGGTACGCCTCGTTCGTGTTCCCCGACCTGCCGACCGGGATCCGGTTCCTGCGCGACGTGCAGGCGTCGGGCGCGCGGCCGGCCAGCTTCCGGCTGGTCGGGAACACCGAGTTCCGCCTCGGGCAGGCGATCGGTCCGGCGCACGAAGGGCTGGCCGCCTGGTCGTCGCGGCTGAAGCGGTGGTACGTCACCCGCCTGCGGCGGTTCGATCCGATGCGGATGGTGGCGTGCACCGCGGTGATGGAGGGGTCCGCGGCCGAGGTTCGCCGGCAGCGGGCGGACCTGCACCGGATCCTGAAGCGGCACGGCGGCCTGTCCGGCGGCGCCGAGTCGGGACGGCGCGGGTACTCGCTGACCTTCGCGATCGCCTACATCCGCGACTTCCTGAACCGGCAGGGCGTCCTGGGCGAGACGTTCGAGACCTCCGCCCCCTGGAGCCGGATCGAAGCGATCACCGGCGCCGTCGAACGCGAGTTGCACGCGCAGGCGGAGCGGGCGGGCGTCCCTGGGCGGCCGTACCTGTCCTACCGCGTCTCCCAGACGTACGACGCGGGCGTCTGCATCTACTTCACGATGGGGTTCTGCGGCCGCGGCCTCGAGGACCCGATCGGGACCTACCAGCGGATCGAGCACCGCTTGCGCGAGGTGGTCCTCGAGCAGGGCGGGTCGCTCTCGCACCACCACGGCGTGGGCAAGATCCGGCGCGACTTCGTCGGGCGCGTCCACACGCCGGCGGCGATTCATGCGATCCGGGCCCTGAAACGGTCGCTCGATCCGAACGACGTGTTCGCCGCCGGCAACCACGCCTTCGGCCCGCCGGGATCGGAGGGACCCGGGATGCGCGACGCGGGGGCGGAGTCGGCTCGGGAAGAACGGTGACGCGAGGGCGCCGCCGCGCGCTCGACGGCGCGGTGGTCCTGATCACGGGCGCCTCGTCGGGCGTCGGCGCCGCGCTGGCGCGGGCCGCTTCGGCGGAGGGCGCGAAGCTGATCCTGGCCGCGCGTTCGCGGGACGCCACGCGGCGCCTGGCCGATGCGTGCGTCGCGGCCGGCGGCGACGCGGTCGCGGTCGTCTGCGACGTCACCGATCCGGGCGCCTGTCGGGACGCGGTGGACGCGGCGGTGGCCCGGCACGGGCGCCTGGACGTCGCGGTCGCCTGCGCCGGCATCGGCATGCGCGCCCCGTTCGCTTCGCTCGAGGACCTCGAGGTGCTCGAGCGGGTGATGCGGGTGGATTACTTCGGCACGGCGCACCTGTTCCACGCCGCGCTGCCGCACGTGCTCGCGTCGCACGGCGCGCTGGTCGCCGTCTCGTCGCTGCAAGGGCGGGTCGGCGTACCGCACCGGAGCGGGTACGTCGCCGCGAAGCATGCGGTCCAGGGCCTGTGCGACGCGCTGCGGCTGGAACTGCGCGGAAGCGGCGTCGACGTGGTCACGGTGCTGCCGCACTGGGTCCGCGGCACGGCGTTCCGCGCGCGCGCCCTGGACGCTTACGGCAGCGAGCGGGGCGACGCCGCCGACGGGCACGGCCGCACCGCCGTCACCGCGGAACGCGCGGCGGCGGCGGTGCTGGACGCGATCCGGTGGCGACGGCGGGAGACGTACGTGCCGGGGTGGACCCGGTTCCTGGCTTGGGCGTCGCTGCTGGCGCCGGGGTTGGCCGATCGGATCGTGACGCGGGGGACGCTCTCAGGGGCGAACGTCGTCCGAACCGGTCGCCGTCGGCCGTGACGATCTCGAGGGAGAGGGGCGCGTCAGGCCAAGCCGATCGCCTGGCACACGCCCTGTACGAACCCGAGCGCGGCGAG
>SLSQ01000135.1 GCA_007130355.1 Trueperaceae bacterium | reverse complement strand
AGTACCAGGGGACCAAGGCTGTCTACCAGGTGGATCTGGTCGAGGATATTGTCGAGCCGACTCCGACACCGACTCCGGAACCCACTCCCGAACCAACTCCTGAGCCGACTCCGGAACCCACTCCCGAACCTACTCCTGAACCTACCCCGGAGCCGACTCCGGAACCGACGCCTGAGCCTACTCCCGAGCCGACACCAGAACCTACGCCTGAACCGACTCCAGAGCCTACACCCGAACCGACTCCGGAGCCTACACCAGAACCTACCCCGGAACCGACTCCGGAGCCTACTCCAACCCCGGGGATCACACCCACGCCCACGCCGCGCCCGACGGTCTTCCCCGATCCGGACGTGACCACGGAGTGGGATGTCCTCTACGGATATATCCAGAGCGAGCGGACCTACGCGGTTGGCGATGAAGTGGCCGGTTTCGACTCCTCGGGGACGATCCGGATGCACTTCGTGATCAGCGAGGCGGATCAGTACGGGCTGACCTACTTCTACGGCCCGCCGGAAGGTCCGGGAGGAGACGACACTTCCACCTTCACCTGGAAGCTCTACAATGCCCAGGAGGATACCGTCTTTGACGCCGAGGCCGACCTGACCGCCTGGCCGGAGTACCAGGGGACCAAGAACGTGTATCAGGTTAATCTGGTCGAGGGAACGGTTGAACCGACCCCGACACCGGGTCCGACGCCTGAACCCACGCCGGAACCGTCTCCGGAACCGACCCCCGAGCCGACCCCGGAGCCCACTCCGGTTGAAGGTTACTTTGTTAACAAGTACAACCCGGTGCCCTATACCGGCAACCCGGCCCAGCTGCGGATGATCGACCAGTGGGGGTATTTCCTCGACGGTTCGGACTACGACCCGGCGGTCGGGGATGAAGTCGGGGCCTTCTGGGACAACGGGACTGACATTATCCTGGTCGGGGTGACCGAGCTCAACGCCTCGATGGCCGAGAACGAGTTCTACTTCGGGCTCAGCATCTACGGCGACGACCCCGACAGCCACGAAGAGCTCTCCGACGGGCTGGTCAACGGGGAGGCGATATTCTACCGGGTTTACAGCGCCGGCGAGGAGAGCGAGCGCCCGGCGACGCCGGATTCAGTCTTCACCGACGGGGAGATCAACACCCAGCACGATCTCTTTGTCCAGGAGCCGGTGACTCCGACTCCAACACCGGAACCGACCCCGGAGCCTACTCCGGAACCGACACCTGAACCCACGCCTGAGCCGACACCGGAACCAACGCCCGAACCGACTCCCGAGCCGACGCCGGAACCAACCCCGGAGCCGACGCCCGAACCAACACCGGAGCCTTCACCCGTCAAAAGGCCCTGGAGCTACGACTACAACGGCGACGGGACCAGCGATATCGCGATCTTCCGTCCGTCTTCCGGGCTCTGGGCGGTGCGGGGGATCACCCGGGTTTACTTTGGCAGCTCAGGCGATACACCGGTTTCCGGGGATTATACCGGCGACGGGACCACCGATATCGCCATCTTCCGGGAAAACTCCGGGTTGTGGGCGGTTCGGGGCGGGCCGCGGGTTTATTTCGGCAGTTCCGGAGACCTCCCCGTTCCGGGGGATTACAACGGAGACGGGATCACCGATTTCGGCATCTTCCGAGAAACCTCCGGTCTCTGGGCAATCCGGGATGTGACCCGGGTTTACTTCGGCGGGTCCGGGGATCTTCCCGTTCCCGGTTATTATTCAGAGTCAGGCCCCCGGGATATCGCCATCTTCCGGCCCGGATCCGGGTTGTGGGCGATAAGAGGTTTGCCCCGGATATATTTCGGTTCCGGAGGCGATGTTCCGGTCCCCGGCGATTACGGAGGGGATGGAACCTGGACCCCGGGGATATTCCGGGAAAGTTCCGGACTCTGGGCGGTCCGTGGGGTCACCCGGGTGTATTTCGGGTCCGCCGCCGATCGTCCCCTTCCGGGTAATTACGCGGGAGAAGACCGGGACGAGTTCGGGATCTTCCGCTCCGGTTCCGGACTCTGGGCGGTCCGCGGAGTGACCCGGGTATATTTCGGCGGTTCCGCGGATATCCCGGTCGCTCGATAGCCTCGCGACACTTGGTATCTCCCCTTTATCAGCCGCCTGCCCCGTCTGTTCATATTTGTGACAGGTGGATGATTATGTAACACCTTATCCCGGAAAATGTACGGTATATGATTATAATATATGCGGGAAAAGTACTGAAAGCAAATATATGTAAGTAACTAATAGTCAATCTACTGCGAAACAAAAATATACTCAGAAATATGATATCGGGACAAGACCAGCCAAGAAAAAATTACATTTGGCACGATAATTGCGGAGCTTATATCAAGGCGAAATTCTGACTGATCGAGTTGACCTGGCGATGAATTGGATCAAGAAGATGATTCGGGGAAACGCAAAGTTTTCCCGGCGGCGTCTCCGTATCGGGGCGCCGGTAACGGTACTGGGCGGGAGAAAATCCAGCCTGGTCTGTCAGAGTTGCGGAAGGGGCTATATTCTCAAACGTTTCGAAAACGAAGAGGTCCGGGGACGGTTGTATTATTGTCCCCGGTGCGGCCATCAGAAGATTTTCAAGAGGGTGCACGCGAAGACAGTGGTCTGACCCGGTTTTAACGTACAAATTGGTAAACTTGGTGATCGCGGGAGAATATCGATCAATGGAAGCGGACAGTGAAATAAATATCTTATCAGCCGAGACAATTCAGT
>SLSQ01000132.1 GCA_007130355.1 Trueperaceae bacterium | reverse complement strand
GCGACGACCCGCACCATGTCGCCCTTCTTCAGTCGGACGCGGTACGGCATCAGAGCACCTCCGGTGCGAGCGAGACGATCCGCATGAACCGCTTCTCGCGAAGCTCGCGGGCGACCGGTCCGAAGACGCGGGTCCCGCGCGGTTCGTTCTGCGGGGTGACGAGGACGGCGGCGTTCGAGTCGAACCGGATCGACGAGCCGTCCTTTCGGTTGATCTCCTTCTTGGTGCGGACGATGACCGCGCGCACCACCTCGCCCTTCTTGACCTGGGCGTGCGGGATGGCGTCCTTCACCGAGGCGACGATCAGGTCGCCCACGCCACCGACGAACTGCTGTCCGGTCCCGAGCACACGGATGCACTGGATCCGGCGGGCTCCGGAGTTGTCGGCGACGTCGAGGTAGGTCTCCTGTTGGATCACGGTGCCTCCGAGGCTTAGCTGCGGGCTTTCTCGAGCAGCTTGGTCACCGCGAAACGCTTGCGCTTGCTGATCGGGCGGGCCGACGTGATCTCGACCGCATCGCCGACCTGGTAGGCGTTCGCTTCGTCGTGCGCCAAGTACTTCTTGTGGGTGCCGACGACCTTGCCGTAGAGCGGGTGCTTGAACCGCCGCTCGACGGAGACCGTCACCGTCTTGTCGGCCGCGGCGCTCACGACGCGGCCTTGCAGGACCTTCTTCACGCGTTCTCCTTCTCGGCAGCGATGGTGAGCAGGCGCGCGATCTCGCGCTTCGCCTCGCGGATCCGGCGCGGGTTTCCGGCCTGACCGACCGACGCCTGGAAGCGCAGGTCGAGCAGCTCCTCGCGGCGGGCCACGATCTCGAGGCGGATCTCCTCGGTCGTCAGGTTGCGGGCCTCATTGGGCTTCATCGTAGACCTCGCGCTGCACCATCTTGGTGGCGATCGGGAGCTTGTGGCCGGCGAGCCGGAACGCTTCCCGCGCCTGCTCCTCGGTGACGTTCGCCACCTCGAACAGGATGCGGCCGGGCTTCACGACGGCCACCCAGTACTCGACCGCGCCCTTGCCCTTCCCCATCCGGACCTCTTGCGGCTTCTTGGTGACCGGCTTGTCGGGGAAGATGCGGATGTAGATCTTGCCGCCACGCTTGAACGAGCGGCTCATGGTGATCCGGCACGCCTCGATCTGGTTGCTCTTGATCCAGGCCGGCTCCATCGCCACCATGGCGTAGTCGCCGAACGCGACGTAGTCGCCGCCCTTGGTGTCGCCCCGCATCCGGCCGCGGAACTGCTTGCGGTACTTGACGCGTTTGGGGAGCAGCATCTCAGCGTTCCTTCCGGACGCGGGTGCGACGTCCGCCCGGACCCTGGTCGCGGTCGCGGCGGCGGGCGGGACGACGGCGCTTCTTCTTGTCGTCGTCCTCCTTCACGCGCGGCAGGACGGCGGCCTGACGCTGCTTGTCGCCGACGATCTCGCCGTGGAACACCCACGCCTTGACGCCGACGATGCCGTAGGCGGTCTTCGCCTCGGCGGTGCCGTAGTCGATGTCGGCACGGAGCGTCTGCAGCGGCACCCGTCCGTCCGAGTACCACTCGGGGCGGGCCTGTTCGGAACCGCCGAGCCGGCCGGAGCAGCGGATCTTGACGCCCTTGGCGCCCGACTCCATGGTGCGCTGCACCGCCTGCTTCATGGCACGACGGAAGGCGAAGCGGCGCTCGAGCTGGTCGCGGATCCTCTGCGCCACGAGCATGCCGTTCGTGTTCGCGTTCGGCACCTCCTGCACGTTGACCGCGACGGTGCCGCCGATCATCTTGTCGAGCTGGGCGCGAAGGCCCTTGATCGCCTCGCCGCCGCGGCCGATGACCACCCCGGGCTTGGCGGTGAACACGGTCACGTTGACGTTGTGCGCGGCGCGCTCGATGTCGATGCGGGCGATGCCGGCGTGCCCGACCTCCTTATGGATCAGGCCTCGGATCTTCTCGTCCTCGGTCAGCAACCGCGGGTAGTCGGCCGTGCCGGCGTACCAACGCGCCGACGCGACCTTGTTGACCCCCAGGCGGAAGCCGAGCGGGTTGATCTTATTGCCCACTGCGTTCCTCCAGCGTGATGGTGATGTGGCTCGTACGCTTGCGCAGCATGTCGGCGCGGCCGCGGGCACGCGGCAGGTAGCGCTTGAGCGTGGGACCGGGTCCCACCTGGACGTCCTTCACGAAGAGGGCGTCCTCGAACATGTCGTGGTTGTTCACCGCGTTCGCCTTCGCGCTCGCGAGCAGCTTCATCACCGGATGCGCCACGCGCTTGTCGGTGAAGCGCAGGATCGCCTCGGCGTCGCCGACGTCCTTGCCGCGGATCTGGTCGACGACCAGCCGCGCCTTGCGCGGCGTGGCGCGGTGCATGCGGAGTACGGCCTTGGCCTGCATCGCGACCTCAGTCCTTCCGACCGTGCCCGCGGAAGGTGCGGGTGGGCGAGAACTCGCCGAGCTTATGGCCGACCATGTTCTCCTGCACGAACACCGGAACGTGTTGGCGACCGTTGTAGACGCCGATCGTATGCCCGACCATCTCGGGCACGATCGTCGAGCGACGGCTCCAGGTCTTGATCACGCGGCGGTCGTTCGAGGCGTTGGCGGCGTCGACCTTGACGAGCAGGTGACCGTCGACGAACGGTCCCTTCTTCATGCTTCGGGCCATTACTTCCTTCCCTTCCGACGGCGCACGATGAAGCGGCTGCTGGTCTTGCGCTTGTCGCGGGTCTTGAGGCCCTT
>SLSQ01000322.1 GCA_007130355.1 Trueperaceae bacterium | reverse complement strand
CGCGTCGCCGGGTCGAAGGCCCAACCGCCGCCGAACGGACGAAGGCACGGTGATCTGGCCGCGGCCCGTGAGTCGGACGACCGGATCTTCGCCGGTGGCGGGAGCGTCTCCACTCATGAAGCGATCGTAGCGAAGTCCGACTCGGGCGCGTAGTCTGGAGGCACAAGCCAGTTCGAACGGAGGCGGCCATGCAGCCTGCACGAACGCGCGTACCGGACCTCCGCACCACCTCGTGCGAGCAGCGCAACATCTGGTGGGCCATGGAGTTCACCCGCGCCCTGATGCGGGACGTGGACCTGATGGACACCTTCCCGTCGGGCACCGAGTTCCTGATGCTTCCGGACGATGACGACGAACTCGTCGAGCACAACCTTCGGATGTACCGAGAGCGGCGCGTAGGCGACGACGCCGTGCTGGTTCGGGTCGGCTTGAGCGCCGACAGGCTTCGGGTTCGGGCGCTGCGGCCGTCGCCGGAGCGCTTCGTCGACGTCGCCTGACTAGGAACCGATTGGGTACGGCACCGGAGCGCGTCGTCGACGACCTCGGATTCTAGGACGATGATCTCGATACCGGGCCGCAGGGAGGCCGATCGGGTCGGCGACTTCGCGGTCGTGACGCCTGAGCCGTGCAGTGCGAGCGAAGCGTCCGGACTCGGACCAGCGTCCCCTCGGCCACGGCCCACGACCGTAGCGTCGCGGGTCCACTGTGGTCCGGCGGCGAGGCCACCGAGGGACCTATCGTTCTCGTATGGAATCCGCGGGCGTCGTGAACGAAGCGAAGCGTAACGGACACCTCGATGGATTGACACCCGACACGTATCGCGTTACGGTACGCTCAACTCGTAGAATGATACGACGATCGTCTCGTTCCGCCATCGCGGGCTGCGAAGGCTTTTCGAGGAGGGCGACCCGTCGCGTCTACCGCCGCAACAGGCGCGTCGAATCGCGTTGATCTTGGCGAGACTCGATTCTGCGGTGCACGTGCTGGACATGGATCTACCGGGAGCACGGCTGCACCGACTTCGAGGGGCGTGGCGCGACCGTTGGGCCGTGAACGTGAGCGGCAACGATCGCATCGTGTTCCGCTTCGAGCGAGGAGATGCGTTCGACGTCGACTTCGTCGATGACCACTGAGGCGGCAGTCCGAATCGAAACCCCCGCGCGCGTGGAGAGGAAAGGTACGACGGATGCCCATGCACGACCCCCCGCACCCAGGAGAAGTCCTCCGTGAGCTCTACATGCAGCCCCTCGACCTCTCGGAGACCGAAACGGCCGACGCCCTCGGGGTGACGCGCAAGACGCTCTCCGCGATCGTCAACGCGCGCGCCGGCGTGAGCCCGGACATGGCGCTCCGACTCGCCAAAGCGTTCGGCGGCACGGCCGAGTCGTGGCTCGCGATGCAACAGGCGTACGAACTCTGGCAAGCGCGCAGAAGCGCCGACTTGAGTCGCGTCCGCGTCCTCGCAGGATCGGCCCACGATCTGGACGCCGAGACCGGTACGCCAACCCGCGAACGCGCCTACGGAGGAGACGCACCGTTACCGAGACCCGAGCGCCGGACCGAGGTCTGGCCGGCGCCGAATTCCCGAGGGACCCGTCATATTCGTGACGGTCGAACGGAACGCCGAACGGGCCGTCGTGCACCGCTTGAGCGCCGAGCCTGGAATGCCGTACACGTTCGCTTGAGTCGGGTCCAGCCGATGCGTACCGGCGACGAGGGTGCACCTCGCCGCGCACCGCTTCTATACAGCGCACAACTATTCGGAAGTCGGGCTGGAAGTTTGGTGTCGGTTCGTGACTAATCGGTCGCAGGTAGGAAGCTCGGTGTACGGTTCGCCCGTCGTCGGACGCGCGATCCGACGTACGAACGGCAAAGCCGATCGGTGTGCCTGTGACAGGGTCCGTGGAACGGGGCGCTCACTGCGCCACACGTTCAGCACCAGGATCGTGTCGCCACGAACGCTGTACGCGATTCGGAACGGGGGCACGACGAGTTCTCGAAGATGCGGCTTCTCGAACTCGGGAATCACTCGACCGAGCTCCGGGAACGTCTCGAGGAGTTCGAGCCGATTCAGGACGAATCGCACGGTTTCACGTCCGGCGTCGGCCGCGCCTCGGGCCTCGTACCACGATCGAAGCTCCTGCAGATCATCGAGGGCCCCGCGCGCATAGACGATGCGACCTGTGTGTGCCACGACTGAGCCTACGCGCGTCCGAGGCGGCGAACGACCTCGTCGTGCGCGATACCCTCCTCGGACTCGGACTCGAGAAGTCGCTCGACGACGTTGAGCATGTAGGCAGTACGCTCCTGGGCCTCCAGGAAGGCGTCCATCGACTGCACCACGCCCACGTCAGCACCGTCGCGCCGAATGGCGACGGGGCGACGTTCTCCACGTGCACGTTCCAGGAGCGCGTCGATGTCGACATCGTCACCAACGTGGACGACGTCGGGCATCGGTCGAAATGCGTCACGCTTCATGAGCGTCACCTCCTGATGGTTGGAGCGTAGCAGGTGGACGACGCAGCGAACGATGGCTTCACGACCACAGCCGTGGGGTCCTCGGTAGCGCCCACAACGCAGACGGCACCGGCCCGTACACACCCCCGTTAGGCGAACCTTGGACGACCCGCGCCGTACGATTCCCCGTCGCCTGCGCCGGGCAGGCGGCGCCGGCTCGCGACGGGAGAGCGCGACGACGGCCCGCGACGGGGACTCGTGGAGG
>SLSQ01000211.1 GCA_007130355.1 Trueperaceae bacterium | reverse complement strand
TCCGTCTCGACCGCTCCGACGCGGCCGGCGTCCTCATGAACGCCGCCCTGCGCGACCTGTACGCCGCGGGTTACGACCCGCGCCTGCTGCGCGACCCCGCTCTCCGCAGCGCGTACGGACTTCCGCACGACGCCTTCGTCGCCGCGCTCGATCGGGGCGACGTACCGGCGGCGCGTCCCCTCGCGCCGTTCGCCTGGCGCACCGCGAGCGAGGCCGCTCCGGAGACGATCGTGGCGCTCGAGCGCTTCGCCGACGCGCTGCGCGGCGCCGGCGACCGGCAGGAGGCCCGCATCTGGCGTGACCGGGCCCGCGAGCTGCGGCACGCCGGGCTCTCCGCCTGGATCGACGGCGCCGCGGTGGCGCTCGGCCGGCTCGGCTGGACCGGCGTGGCGGGCTTAGCGGTCGCCTTCGGGGCGGCCTGGCTGGTGCTCCTCGCCAAGGTCTGGCGCGGCCAGTCGCTGCTGCGTCGCCAGGCGCGCGAGCGGGGTCAGCGGCCGTGGGCCGCGTCCCGGCTCTGGGTCCCGCGGACCGTCTCGACGACCGAGAAGGTCGCGGCGCTGGCGCTCCTGGTCGTCCTGGCGCTGCAGGCGGTCCTGGCCGCCTGGGGCACGGCCGACGAGGAGCGCTTCCGGGCCCTGAGCTCCGGCACCCTCGCGAACGCCGACGCGCGCGCCACCCTCGCCGAGCTCGGCGAGCACGGGCATGCCGAGGCGCTCCGGGGCCTGGCCGCCCTGATGGAGGGACGGGACGCCGAGGCGGCGCGGGCCTTCGACGCCGCCGGTCCGATCGGCTGGGCCCGCACGAACCTGGCGCTGCTCGAGACGGAACCGGGCGAGGCGCGCACCGCGGCGCTCGAAGAGGCGTTGCGGCTCGACCCGCGCGAGCCGGTGGCCCGCTGGGGGACCGGTCGCGAGGTCCACCCCTCCCCGTTCCACGAGGCGTACGGCGGTCCCGACCAGGTCTGGGCGGTCCCGACGCCTCAGCAGCACCGGTTCGCGCTCGTCGGCGACTGGCGCGACCGGATCGGCGCGACGTTCACGTCGCCGCTGCAGGCGATCGGCGCGGCACGACCGGCCGGACTGCCGGCGTTCGCCTGGTGGACGGCGGCGGCGATGTTCGTCGTGCTCGTGGCGGCGATCGCGGCGTTCCTGCCGCTGCGCCGGCCGGCGGCGGTGCGCGACGCGCCACGGTCGCTCGCCTACCCGGTCGGAGCGCTGGCGGTGCCCGGCTCGGGCCACCTCGACGAGCTGTGGGGACTCCTGCTGCTCGTGCCGTGGGCGCTGGTCGGCGCCGACGCCGCCCTGCTGGCGGCGACCGGCGCCTCCGCGCTCGGACTGGACGCGTGGCTCCACGCGGCGCTGCTCGGCGGGATCTACCTCGCCGGTCTGATCGGCTGGGCGATCGAGGCGCAGTCGTACCGGCGGCGCATGCGCCAGCTGCGCGAACGGAAGCCGGAACTCGCCAAGGCGTACGGCCTGCGCCCGGCGCCGGTCCGGACCGACGTGCGGAAGGGACCGTCGGCGTAGCGGCGCGCCCGCCCGTCCGCTCCGGAGCGGACGGGCTCGCCTGGATCGCCGTCGCCGCGGTCGCCTGGGGACTCCTCGGTCCGTTCGGGGCGTACCTGCTCGCCGAGGGCCTCCACCCGACCGAAGTCGCCTTCTGGCGCGCCGCGTTCGGCGGTACGGCGTTCCTGACGCACGCCCTGTGGACCGGTGCGCTGGGTCCCCTCCGTCCGCGCGACGCGCTCGGGACGGTGGCGTTCGCGCTCGTCGGCGTGACCCTCTTCTACGTCGCCCTGATCGAAGCGATCGACCGGGGCGGGATCTCGCTCGCCTTCGTCCTCCTCTACACCGCGCCGGCGTGGGTGGTGGCGCTCGCCGGGCCGGTGCTGGGCGAACGTCCGAACCGGCGGCGCTGGCTGCTGGCCGCCGGATCGATGGCGGGGGTGGCGCTGGTCGCGAGCGGGCAGGGCGAAGGCGTGCGCGCCACGCCGGGCGCGCTCGCCTGGGGCCTGGCGGCCGGCGGCGCGTACGCGTCCTACTACCTGCTCGGCAAGCGGCTGCAGGCGCGATCGTCGCCCGTCCGCCTGTACGCGACGGCCCTGCTGGTGGGGGCGGTGGGGATCGCGCCGTTCGTGGACTGGTCGCCGAAGTCGGCGACGGCGTGGGCGCTGCTGGCGGCGGTGGCGCTGGCGTCGACGTACGGCGCCTACCTGGCGTACGGAATCGGGCTGGCGCGGACCGAGTCGTCGCGGGCGGTGGTGGTCGCGACGATCGAGCCGGTGGTGGCGGGAGCGCTCGCCTGGACCCTGTTCGGCGAGCGGTTGGGCGCGCTCGGCCTGGTCGGCGCGGCCGTGGTCCTCGCCTGCGCCGCCGCCTCCGGAGCGCGTCCGCGGAGCGCGGCCGACGCCGGCGACGACGGTCCGCCTGCCGCTTGACCGGGGTCGACCGCGGTGCTAGATTGCGCAACGTTATCGTCGCGGTTGCATACCGTTGCAGCGCGACCCGCGATCATGAACCACGCTGCCCACGAACCCCGCTCCCGACGCCGCTGACGCCCGCTCCACCGCGAGCGGAACCGCGTCCCGCGTCGGCGTGCCCGAGCGTTCGTGGGCCTTCGCGTCTTCAGGAGGCACCATGAGCCGCACCGTCAAGAACGTCGTCCTCGCCTACTCCGGCGGACTGGACACCTCGGTCATCCTCACCTGGATCAAGGAGACGTACGGCGCCGAGGTGATCGCCTTCACCGCCGACGTCGGCCAGGGCGAGGAGGTCGCCGAAGCGGAGCGGAAGGCGCTCGCGACCGGCGCGAGCGCCGCCTACGCCGTCGACCTGCAGGCGGAGTTCGTCCGCGAGTACGTCTTCCCCGTCCTGCGCTCCGGCGCGCTGTACGAGGGCTACTACCTGCTCGGGACCAGCATGGCCCGGCCGCTGATCGCCAAGCACATGATCGCGATCGCCGAACGCGACGGCGCGGACGCGATCGCGCACGGCGCCACGGGCAAGGGCAACGACCAGGTCCGCTTCGAGCTCTCCGCCTACGCCCTCAAGCCGGACGTTCAGGTCATCGCCCCCTGGCGCGAATGGGACCTGAAGGGCCGCGACGACTGCCTCGCCTACGCCCGCGAGCACGGCATCGAGATCGCCGGGTCCGGCGACGCCAAGCCGTTCTCGATGGACGCGAACCTGTTCCACATCAGCTACGAAGGCGGGGTGCTCGAGGACCCGTGGGTGGTGCCGCCCGACGACATGTGGCGCTGGACGACCGACCCGAAGGACGCGCCCGATGAACCCCTGCTGGTCGAGATCGAGTACGAGCACGGCGATCCGGTCGCGATCGACGGCGAACGCCTCGATCCGGTCGCGCTGATGCGCCGCGCGAACGAGCTGGGCGCGGCGCACGGCGTGGGACGGGTCGACCTGCTCGAGAACCGCTTCGTGGGCATGAAGTCGCGGGGCTGCTACGAGACGCCGGGCGGGACCCTCCTCTTCCACGCCCACAAGGCGGTCGAGCAGATCACCCTCGACCGGCAGGCGCTGCAGCTGCGCGACCAGATGGTCCCGCGCTACGCGCAGGCCGTCTACGACGGGTTCTGGTTCGCTCCGGAGCGCGAGGCGATGCAGGCGTTCATGGACGAGGTGCAACGTCCCGTGACCGGTACCGCACGCCTGCGTCTCTACAAGGGTTCGGTCTCGGTCGTGGGCCGCAAGGCCCCGCACGGGCTCTACCGCCACGACGTGGTCACCTTCGAGGAGGACGACGTCTACGATCAGGGGGACGCCGACGGCTTCATCAAGCTGAACGCGCTGCGGCTGCGGATCGCCCGCCAGGC
The DNA here is from genome assembly GCA_007130355.1 of Trueperaceae bacterium. Classification (GTDB taxonomy): domain Bacteria; phylum Deinococcota; class Deinococci; order Deinococcales; family Trueperaceae; genus SLSQ01. The sequence continues at coordinate 27,205 of SLSQ01000211.1, read as the reverse complement.
GGCGGACGACCGCGCCCGCGACGGGAAGGCGTGACCCACCGCGCGAACGGTCCGGAGGCGGTCGGCAGCGGCCGCGCCTACCAGGCCGCCCGCCTCCGCTGGGCGGGCGAATCGGACGCGCCCGCGCTGCTCGAGCTGTGGCGCGCCGCGCACGCCGCGGACGACGTGGGCGAGATTCCCTGGACCGAGGACCTGGACGCCATGCGCGACTGGATCGAGCACGGCGGCGCGATCGTGCTCGAGGACGCTGCGCGGGCGCCGCTCTGCGCCGTCCGCTGGCGCTGGGCCGGCGGCGGCTGGCTCGTCGACACCGTCGCGACGCGACCGGAGGCGCGCGAGCAGGGGTTCGGCCGCTGGCTGATGACGAAGCTCGAGGCGCTCGCCATCAAGCGCAACGTACCGACCCTGACGGTGGCGGTGCACGATCCGTCGCGCCTTCCGTACTACCGGCGCCTCGGCTACCGCGAGGCGGACGACGGCGAGGCCCGCCGTCTGCACGCCGAAGCGGACCTGCCCGACCTCGGCGACGCCACGGTGGTCGCGAAGCGGGTGGGCGGCACCTGGCAGCGACAGCCGGGGAGCGTGGCGCCGGGGAGCGTGGCGTGAGCGGCGGCCCGAAACGGATGTGGGGTGGGCGCTTCGCCCAGGATACCGACGCCCTGGTGCAGGCGTTCAACGCTTCGATCGACGTCGATCGCGAGCTGGCGCTCGACGACATCGACGGCTCCGTCGCGCACGCCACCATGCTCGGCGAACGCGGCATCGTGCCGGAGGCGGACGCGCGGAGGTTGGTCGAGGGGCTCGAAGCGCTCCGCGGCGACGTCGCGGCGGATCGCTTCGACTTCCAGGTGGCGCTCGAGGACGTCCACATGAACCTCGAGGCGGCGCTCACCGAACGGATCGGCCCGGTCGGCGGGACGCTGCACACCGCCCGCAGCCGCAACGACCAGGTCGCGACCGACCTGCGGCTCTGGCTGAAGCGGCAGATCCGCACCCTGATCGAACTGCTGCGCCGGAACCGGCGGGCGCTGGTCGCGGCCGCCGACCGGCACTTCGGGGTGATCCTGCCCGGCTACACGCACCTGCAGGTCGCCCAGCCGGTCCTCTTCTCGCACCACCTGCTCGCCTGGCAGGAGATGCTGGCCCGCGACGAGGGCCGGCTCGCCGACGCCCTCGCCCGCATGGACGAGAGTCCGCTCGGCGCGGGGGCGCTGGCGGGCACCACCTTCCCGATCGACCGGCACCGCACCGCCGAGCTGCTCGGCTTCGCGCGGCCGGCGGCGAACTCGCTCGACGCCGTCAGCGACCGCGACTTCGCGATCGAGTTCCTGGCCGCCGCCGCGACCTGCATGATGCACCTGAGCCGCATCTCCGAGGAGCTGATCCTCTGGTCGAGCCGCGAGTTCGGGTTCGTCTCGCTGCCGGACAGCCACACCACCGGAAGCTCGATCATGCCGCAGAAGAAGAACCCCGACGTCAGCGAGCTGATCCGCGGCAAGACCGGCCGGGTCTACGGTGCGCTGATGGGCCTGCTGACGGTGATGAAGGGCCTGCCGCTGGCGTACAACAAGGACATGCAGGAGGACAAGGAGGGTGTGTTCGACGCGGTAGCGACGCTGCGGGCGTGCCTCGCCCTGCAGGCAGAGACGGTCCGCCTCCTCGAACCGAACGCCGAGCGGATGCGCGCCGCGGCGGCGGACGCCTACTCGAACGCCACCGACCTCGCGGATCATCTCGCCAAGAACGGGGTGCCGTTCCGCGAGGCGCACGACGTCGTCGGGCGCCTGGTCGCCCACGCGCTCGAACGGGGCGTACCGCTCGAGGAGCTGTCGCTCGAGGAGATGCGGGCGGTCGATCCGCGGATCGACGAGGCGGCGTTCGACGCCCTCGCGCTCGAGACGGTGGTCGGTCAGCGCGACGTGTACGGCGGGACCGGCCACGAGCGCGTCCGGGCACGGATCCTCGAGCTCCGCCGCGAGCTCGGCGACGATCACGAGCCCGGCCCCGGAACGTCCGACCCGGGAGCGCCGGAGCCGTGACCGACCTGGTCGGGCCCGACGCACGGCGAGCGCCGGACGGATCGTCCCCGGCGTCCGCTCCCGACGACGTGCGGGTCCGGCCGGCGCGCCCGGCCGACGTGCCTCGGATCTACGACACGATCGCGTTCTGGGCGAACCGGGGCCGTATGCTCGTGCGGCCGATGCCGAACCTGTACGAGAACGTCAAGGACTTCTTCGTCGCCGAGACGGTCGACGCAGGCGGCACCGCGACGTTCGCCGGCAACGCCGCCCTGCACGTCCTCTGGGGCGACATCGCCGAGATCCGCGGCCTGGCCGTCGCCGACGGGGTCCAGGCCCGCGGCGTCGGACGCGCCCTGGTGGAACGGTGCGAGGAGGAGGCCCGCGCCGTCGGCATCCCGACCGTCTTCGCCTGGACGTACGAGGTCGGCTTCTTCGAGCGGTGCGGCTACCGGCTGATCGACAAGACCCGCGACCTGCACCCGCGCGTCTGGTCGGAGTGCCTCCGCTGCCCGTTCTTCGTCGGCTGCAACGAGAACGGCGTGGTCAAGCGCCTCGACGGCGTGCCCGAACCGGTCGACCTGCCCGAACCGCCGCCGACGCAGGTACCGCCCGGTATCCGCTGAACCGGTCCGGCCCGGCACGCCGCCCGCGAGCGTTCGGACTCAGGCGTCGTCGGCGGTCCAGCCGTCGGGGCCGCGTCGCCCGCGCCCGACCCGCTCGTGCAGGGCGTCCAGGAACGCCTCCCGGTCGCGAGGCGCGATCTCGACCCGGACGCCGCCCCGGAGCGCGAGGCGCACCCGGACGAGCGACCACGACGGACCCTGAAGCCCGCCGACGACATTGTCCGCCCGGACCAGGTCGTCGTAGGCGAGGTAGAACCGAAGCCAGCCGGACCGGATCCGGATCCCGTGCCGGTCGAACGCGTAGCGGACCGGGACGGTGACCGAGGCGAGCAGGGCGACCGTTCCGGCCGCCATCGCGACCACCGCCGCCCGGAGCGGCCACGGCACCGCGTCCGCGCCCGCGACCGGCACCACCAGGGCCATCAGTCCGACCGCCGCCGCCAGCGCCAGGGCGACCAGCCACAGGTCGACCCGGGCCGGCACGCGGACCGTCTCCGGCGTGCGCTCCCGCCCGACGGGCGGACGCGACTGGTTCCGGTGCGAAGCGTCGCTCACGGCCTTCGAGGGTAGCACCCGAAGGGCCCGGCCGGCCGTTCTCGGGCGCGCCGCTCGGCGGTGGTAGCCTCCGCCACGATGACGACGGACGCGAAGTCGGTGCTGCTCCTCCACGCCGGCGGCACCCTCGGGATGCTGCCCGGACCGGACGGTCGCTGGGCGCCGTCGCCCGGCGCCCTGGCGCGCGCCGTCGCGGAGATGCCCGAACTCCACGACGCCGAGATGCCCCAGGTCACGGTCGTCGAACTCGATCCGCTCCTCGACAGCGCCGAGATGCGCCCCTCCGACTGGCGGCGGATCGCCGAGACGATCCGGGACCGGCTCGGCGGCCATGCCGGCTGCGTCGTCGTGCACGGGACCGACACCTTGGCGTACACCGCCTCGGCCCTCTCCTTCCTGCTCGAGGAGCTGGACCGGCCGGTGATCGTGACCGGTTCGCAGATCCCGCTGGTCCGGGCGCGCACCGACGCCCGCGAGAACCTGGTCGCCGCCCTTCAACTCGCGACCGATCCACGGCTCGCCGAGGTCGCGACCTACCTCCACGGCGACCTGCTGCGCGGCAACCGCGCGACCAAGGTCTCCGCCACCGGCTTCGGAGCGTTCGCGAGTCCGAACCTGCCGCCCCTCGCCGAGGTGGGCGCCGACCTGGTCTGGAACCGAGAGCTGCTGCTCCCGAAGGGATCGGGGGCGTTGCGCTGCGCGCCGCTCTCGTCCGTGCCGGTCGTGGCGCTGAGGCTCTTCCCCGGCATCGACGGGACGGTGGTGCGCCGGGTGCTGGACCGACCGGTCCGCGGCCTGGTGCTCGAGACGTACGGCACCGGCAACGGACCGGGGCGGGACCGCGATCTGATCGCCGCGCTCTCCGAGGCGACGGAGCGGGGCGTGGTGGTCACCGCCGTCACCCAGTGCCTGCGCGGCGGCGTCGACATGGAGCGCTACGCCTCCGCCGGTCCGCTGTTGGACGCCGGCGTGCTTCCCGGCGGCGACATGACCGCCGAAGCGGCGCTCACGAAGCTCCTCGTGCTCTGCTCCCGACACGACGATCCGGGTCGCGTTCGCGCCGGCATGACCGCCGACCTGCGCGGCGAACGGACCGTGGCCGCCGCCCGCGCGTTCGGACCGGCGTGAGCGGCGCGGCGACGCACGCTTCGGCGGCTCGAGGCCTGCCGGGGGTGCTGGGAATCGATCACGTCGGCATCGCCGTGCCCGACCTGGACGCCGGCCAGGCGCCGTACGCGGCGCTCGGCGTCCGATCGGTCGAGGACGAGGAGGTGCCCGATCAGGGGGTCCGCGTGCGCCTCCTCGACACCGGAGCCGGCACCATCGAGCTGCTCGCGCCCCTCGCGGCGGACACCCCGGTGGGCCGGTTCCTGGCCTCCCGCGGCCCGGGCCTGCACCACCTCGCGTTCCGCGTCGCGGACGTCCGGCACGCCCTCGAGGCGGCGGTCTCCTCGGGCTTGCGGCCGATCGACGTCGTCCCTCGTCCCGGACGGGCCGGCAGCCGGGTCGCCTTCCTGCACCCCCGCAGCGTCGGAGGCGTGCTGATCGAACTGGTCGAGCCGGCCTCCGGCGCCGTCCGGCCGTGACCGGTCCGGATCCGGTCGCGCCCGCGCGCCGTCGGTCGCTCCGGTCGCTTCGGTTCGTGCCGGCCCTCCTCTGGGCCGCCGGCATCTGGTGGCTCTCGTCGCAGAGCGACCCGCCCGGGAGCGGCCTCGCGCTCGTTCCGCACGCCGACAAGCTGGCGCACGCCGGGCTGTTCGGGACGCTCGCGCTGCTGCTGTGGGCGGCGCACGTCCGTCCGTGGCTCGCCGTGGCGCTCGCCACCGGTTGGGGGATCGTCGACGAGGTGCACCAGGCGTTCGTGCCGGGACGCACGCCCGAACTGCTGGACGTCGTGGCCGACGCGACGGGGGCGGTCGTGGCGGTCGCGCTGGCGGAGGCCGTGCGCGTGCGTTGGTTCGCGGACCGCGGCCGTACCCCGGGGTAGGATGCCCGCCTGGAACGGAGGTCGACCGTGAAGCTCGCGATCGTCGGGGCCGGAAAGATGGGCGGGGCGGTACTGACCGGAGCGCTCCGGGCAGGGGTGCTCGAGTCGTCCGAGGTCGGGATCTACCACCCTAGCGATCGCCGGCGCGACGAGATGGCGCACCGCTTCGGCGTCCGCGCCCTCGACGACGACGGGGTCGACACCGCCGAACGGGTCCTGATCGGCGTGAAACCGCAGGCGTTCGAGGCGGTCGCCCCGCTGATCGCCCGACGCGGCGGCTGCTTCCTGTCGATCATGGCGGGCGTCCCGGCCGATGCGATCGCGCGCCGGGTCGGCAGCCGGCGGGTGCTGCGCGCGATGCCGAACCTCGGTGCGCGCGTGCGCCTCTCCTCGACCGCTCTGGCCGGACTGCCCGAGGCCACCGCCGAGGACGTCGCCTTCGCCGACGACCTGTTCTCGGCCGTCGGACGGGTGCACCGCATCCCCGAATCGCTCTTCGACGCCTTCACCGGCCTGGCCGGCAGCGGACCGGCGTTCGCGGCGGTCGTCGCGGAGGCGCTGGCGGACGGCGGGGTGCGCGCCGGCTTCCGGCGGGACGTGGCCCGCGATCTTTCGCGTCAGGTCCTGCTGGCCACCGCGCGACTGCTCGAGGATTCAGGCCCCGCCGACCTCAAGGACGAGGTCGCCTCCCCCGGCGGCACCGCGATCGCGGGCGTGCGGGCGCTCGAGGAGCACGGCGTCCGCTACGGCCTGCTGCGCGCCGTCGAGGAGGCCGCGGCCCGCGCCGGCGAACTCTCGGACGAAGGGGAGGCGTGAGCCGGATGCGGCGCGCGGTACGCGCGACGGCGTGCGCCGTGGCGCTGCTGGCGGCGGTCCTGGCGTCGTTCGCCGCGGCGCAGGACGCGTACTACCCCCAGGCGCCGGGCACCTCGTGGACGTACGACAGCGGCGAGACCCAGACCCTCTCGGGACCGCGCGACGTCGATGGGATCGAAGCGACGGTCCTGACGCACTACATGCAGGGCGCTCCGATCAGCGAGGAGATCCTCGAGCATCGTGCCGACGGCGTCGTCAGCCACGGGACCGCAGCGGGCGGGCGACTGATGCGCTACCGGCCGCCGCTGCAGGTCTGGCCCGCCGCACCCCTCGAGCCGGGCACCTCCTGGCGCAGCACCACCACCGTGAACGGCGTCGACGTCACCCTCGACAGCCAGGTGCTCGGCACGCAGGGGGTGCAGACCCCGGCCGGCCGCTTCAATGCGCTGCACGTGCGTCAGACCACCCTGACGAGCAGCGGCGGCCGCACCGAGCTGGACCTGTTCTTCGTACCGACCGTCGGCGTCGTCCGCTTCGTGACGCAGGACGGGACCCGGATCGACCTGATCGAGCTCACCCGCTGAGGGGAGCGCCCGTCGCCTTCGCCTCGTCGCGTGCCGGACCGAGCCACGACTCCTTCGTCTCCCGCAAGGTGCCGCGCGCGACCGCGGTCCGGATCTCCTCGAGGAGGTCGGCCATGAACCGCAGGTTGTGCAGCGTCGCCAGCTGCTGACCGAGCTGTTCGTTCGCCTTGAGCAGGTGCCGCAGGTAGGCGCGAGAGAACCCCCCGGCGCAGGCGTCGCAGCCGCAGGCCGGATCGATCGGCCGCACGTCCCCTCCGTAACGGGCGTTCTTGAGGTTGCGGCGGAAGGTCGGCAGCGGCCGCCCGTCGTCGTCGAAGCGGGCCAGCACCCCACCGTTTCGGGCGTTGCGGGTCGGAGCGACGCAGTCGAAGGTGTCCATCCCCCGCGCGACCGCTTCGAACAGGCTCGGTACGTCGCCGATCCCGAGCAGGTGACGGGGCAGCGCTTCGGGGAGGTGCGGCTCGGTCCACTCGAGGATCCGGTGCATCGTGGCGCGCGTGTCCCCGAGGTTCCCGCCGATCGCGACGCCGTCGAAGCCGCGTCCGTCCGCCCGGAGCGCAGCGATCGTCCGCGCCGAGTCGATCCGCTCCTGTTCGAACGCGCCGCCCTGCACGATGCCGTAGAGCGCCTGCGGGTACGGGTGCACGCTCGGTTCCTGGTGGAACGCCCGCAGCGAACGTTCCGCCCAACGGTGGGTGCGCTCGGCGCTGGCGCGGGTGTAAGCGCGGTCGTGCAGCGGACTGGTGCACTCGTCGAAGGCGAGGACCACGTCGGCGCCCAGCGAGCGCTGCGTCCGGATCGACACCTCCGGCGTGAACCGGTGCCGGCTGCCGTCGACGTGGCTGGTGAACCAGACCCCCTCCTCGTCGACGACCACCATCCCGGCACGATCGGGGGCGCCGTGGGCGGCCCCCTCCTCGCCCGGGAAGATGCTGGCGACCTTGCCGACGCCGTGCTCGATGCCGGCGCCGAGGGAGAACACCTGGAAGCCGCCGGAGTCGGTCAGGATCGGACCGTCCCAGCCCATGAAGCGGTGCAGGCCGCCGTGCCGAGCCACCACCTCCGCCCCCGGCCGCAGGTGCAGGTGGTACGTGTTCGCGAACAGGATCTGCGTGCCGGCCGAACGCACGGCGCTCGGCAGGACGCTCTTGACGCTCCCCTGGGTGGCCACCGCCACGAAGGCGGGCGTCTCGACCGTGCCGTGCGCCGTGGTCAGACGTCCCCTCCGGGCGGCGCCGTCCCGTGCCACGATCTCGAACCGGAACGCGTCGTCCACGGACGCCATGCTACCGCGCACGGCGGACGGCCCTCCCGCGCGACGCGGGCGACGCACGGGGTGCGGGTCCGGTGCTACGGTCGGGTTCCTGGAGGTGGAGATGGCCCTGCACATCGGCGCCAAGCTCTTCGCCCTCGGCCTCGTCCTCCTGTCGCTCCTGACGGCGTTCCGCGCCGAGCGACCCGAACCGCGCGCGCTGGCGATCGAACCGTACGCCACCGTCCGCGCCGAACCCCACGAGGCCGTCGCGACGCTGCACGAACCGCTCGGCCCGATCGCCAACCCGGCCTTCGTGCTGCGGGCGACCGGCTACAACTCCGACCCGCGTCAGACGAACGCCGACCCCCACACCACGGCGACCGGAACGCGGACCCGACCGGGCGTGCTCGCGGTCAGCCGCGACATGCTGGGGGGCGAGATCCCGTACGGTTCGATGGTGCGCCTCCACGACCTGGGGACGTACTACGACGGACGGAACCCCGGACGGTTCCAGTCGATCCTCGACGGGCAGGGCCTCTTCATCGTCGAGGACACGATGAACCTCCGCAAGAGCCGTCAGGTCGACCTCTGGTTCGGAGATTACGCCAGCGCCGTCGCCTGGGGCGTCCGGCGCGTCCGCGTCGAGATCGTGCGCTACGGCTACGACGGTCCGGTCCTCGACGCGGCGCTGGCCACCCGCTTCGAGGGCACGCCGGTCCTGACCGCCGCGAGCGGGGGTTCCGCCGCACGCTAGAGTGGTCGGCGTGCCGCTTCCCCTCTACCTCGCCTGGGCCCACGTCCGCAGACGCGTCCTGCAATCGGTGCTCACCGTCGCCGGGGTGGCGGTCGGCGTCGGCGTCCTGATCACCGCCCTCGCCCTCACGAACGGCTTCATCGACGAGCTCCTCGAGAGCACCCTCGAGGCGACGCCGCACCTGCAGCTGCGCCCCTGGTCCGACGCGGCCACGCTCCCGTACGACCCCGAAGCCGCCGAGCGCCTCGCGGCGCACCCGAACGTGGTGGCGGTCGCGCCGTTCCTCGCGACCGAAGGGCTGATCGCCCGTCGCGCCGACGCGTCGCGGGGGATCTCCGGCCGGCAGGGGTACGTGCAGCTCCTCGGCGTCGACCTCGAGCTCCAGGCCGACGTGCTCGCGCTCGCGGAGCTTCGCTCCGCCGCGGATCGCGTGCGCGACGAGGGGGGCCTGATCGTGGGAGGGTCGCTCGCGGCTTCGCTCGGCGTCCTCTCCGGCGACGAGGTGCTGATCCAGGACGTCGACGGCCGCCGTCGCACCTTCGACGTCGCCGACACCTTCCGGGTCGGCAACGAGCTGATCGACGGGCTGGTGGCGTTCGCCTCGATCGACGACGTTCGGGCCCACCTTCGAACCGACGACGCGATCAGCGGCTGGCACCTGCGACTCGACGATCCCGCCCGTGCCGAGGCGGTCGGCCGCGAACTGTCCGACGCGACCGGCCTGCGCCCCACCTCGTGGAGCTCGCTCTACGGCGGGCTGGTGGCGCAGCTCGATCTGCAGCGCGCGGTGATCGCGGTGGTCGTGTTCCTGATCGTGCTGGTGGCCGCGATGGGCATCGCGAACGTACTGGTCCTGACCGTCGCCGAGAAGACGCGCGAAATCGCGGTGCTGCGGGCGATGGGCGCGAGCGCGCGCCAGATCCTCGCCACCTTCACGATCGAGGGGCTGCTGCTCGGGGCGGCCGGCACCCTCCTCGGCGTCGCCTTGGGCGTGTCGGCGGCGGCGTACCTGCGGGTGCAACCGATCCCGCTCCCCGGCGACCTGTACTTCATCACCCGCCTGCCGATGCGCATCTCCGCCTTCGACGTCGCATGGGTCTCGACCCTGTCCCTGGCGACCGCCGCCGTGGCCGCCTGGATCCCCGCCCGCCGCGCCGCTCGCACCGACCCGACCCGGGTGCTGCGGTGACGCGGGCGCGATCGCACGACGCCGACGGACCGGCCGGCTGGGACCGCGAACGGACCGTCGCCTACCTGCTGCGCCTGCTCGCCCGCCGCGACCACGCCCGCGCCGAACTGCGCGAGCGGCTCGCCCGGAAGGGGGTCGAACGGTCGGTCGCCGACGCCGCCCTCGGCCGGCTCGAGGAGCTGGACCTGCTCGACGACCGGCGCGTCGCCGAGAGCGTGGTGCGCGCACGCCGAGAACGCAAGGGCCGGCACGCCCTGGCGCGGGACCTGAACCGGTTCGGCGTCGCCGAGGAACTCCGCGACGAGGTGCTCGCTCCGCTCGACGACGAGGATCAGGAACGAGCGGCCCGAGCCGTGCTCGAAGCGCACGCCTGGCGCTTCGGCGCGGCCGACCGTCGCAAGGCGTACGCGAAGGCGGCGTCGTTCCTGGCGCGTCGGGGCTTTCCCGGCGCCCCGGCGCGCCAGGCGCTCGACGCCTTCTTCGGGGACCGGGCCGATCCCCCGGAGTGACGCCGTTCCGGCGGCCCCTTCCGCCGGGACGCACGCACCGCCTTGACCGCCCTCGCGGAGGTTGGTACACTCCCTCGCTGCATCGGGGCGTAGCGCAGCCTGGTAGCGCACCTCGTTCGGGACGAGGGGGTCGGAGGTTCAAATCCTCTCGCCCCGACCATCAGCCGCCCCCCGGGTCCGCCCGGGGGGCGTTCCCGTGACCCGACCGCGCCCGCCATGCCCCCCGAGGAGTCCGCATGAGCCCAGGTCCGACGTCCTCCCTGCCCCCGTCCCGCACGCGGTCCGACGGCCTGCGCCTGCTTCTTCTCCCCGCGCTGGTGCTGGCGGGCGGCACGGGGCTCCTGTGGATGGCCGGCTTCGGGCAGGAGCCGCCGGAGCGGCTACCGCTCGCCGCGCTCGCGTTCTTCGGAGCCCTGTTCGGGGACGCGGTGCACGACGCGCTCCGTCGGTCGCGCTCGGCCATGACCTTTCCCCTGGGCGCCGGTGCGGTCCTGGCGGTCGTCGCGGCGATCGCCGTGCTGCCGGTCCGCGACCTGACGGCGCCGGGCACGGCGCTGCTCCTCGGGCTGGCGCTCGCGGCGCTCCCGCGCCGCTGGGGCGAGATGCTCGGCCCGATGACGGTGTACACCGCCGCCACCCTGCTCGCGAACTACACCTTCGACGCGTTCCTGCCGGTCGGCGACTGGTTCCTGGTCAACATGGGGACGTTCTTCTTCGGCATCACCTTCACGCAGCGCGACCGCGTGCACCGGTTCGGCCGCCGTGCGGTGTACGTGATGATCGTTGCGGCGGCGGCGATGAACGTGGTCGCGGCGCTCTCGATCGACACGCCGCTCCGCTACGTGGCGGTCAGCTTCTTCGCGATCGTTCTGGCCGAGTCGGCCGACACCGAGGTGTACCACCGCCTCCTGAAGCGGACCTGGCTGGTGCGGGTGGCGTCGTCGAACGGCGTGTCCGCCCCGATCGACACGATCGTGTTCACGGTGCTCGCCTTCTACGGAGCCCCGTGGGCGACGGCGCAGTGGATGCTGCAGGTGATCGTGACCGACGTGTTCGTGAAGTACGGCAGCAGCATCGTCACGGCGCTGCTCCTGCTCCGCAGCCGGGCCGCCCGGGTGCCCGAACCGATGGAGCCGGCGTCGCCGCTGCGCTGACCCACCGGACCGGGGTCAGGCGGTCGCGCCGGCGTCCGCCAGCGCCTGCTGCCAGGCGGCTGCCACGGCGATGGCGTGCGCCTCGCGACCGGGGGCGGTCGCGACGCCTCCGCCGACGGCCGGTCCGTCCGGTGCGCCGATCGGGACCGTCACGGCCGGTCCACCCAACAGGTTGAAGAGGGTGGTGTTGCGCAGCACGAGGGCGTTCGCCCGGGCGTAGGCGTCGTCGTCCTCCTGGAGATCGCGGATCGCGGGGGCGAGGCAGGCGACGGTCGGCGTCAGCACCGCGTCGTACCCGGCGGCCCGCTCCCAGAAGGCACGGCCGAGCCGCTCGCGGGCGTAGCGCAACGCCACGTAGTCGCGCGCCGGCCGTTCGCGCACGGCAAGGATCCGGCGGGCGACGCGCGGATCGAGCGCGTCGCCCGCCTCGGCCAGCAGCTCCTCGTGCAGCACCAGCGCCTCGTGGGCCGCGAAGCCGCCGTAGCGCGGGTACAACCCGTTCAGTGCGTCGAGCTCCGGGACCGGCCGCAGGTCCAGGTCGCAGCCGGCGGCGGCCGCGGCGCTCAGCGCCGCCTCGAACGCCAGCGCTACCTCCGGGTCCAGATCGTCCTGCACGACCGTCTCGGGGACGAGCAGCCGCAACGCGTCGGGGTCGACCCGCGGCGTCGGCGACGGCGCCCGGCCCCGTAGGGCGCGCCACACCGACCAGACGTCGTCGAGCGTGCGGGCGATCGGACCGATCGTGTCGAGGGTGGTCGACAACGGCACCGTCCCCTCCATCGGCAGCGCCCCGTCGGTGGGCTTGAGGCCCACCAAGCGGTTGAAGGCGGCGGGGATGCGCACGCTGCCGCCGGTATCGGACCCGAGCGCCGCGAAGGCGTCGCCACGCGCGACCGCCACCGCGGAACCGGACGACGATCCGCCCGCCACGCGTTCCGGGTCGGGTACCGACCCGGGCGTGCCGAAGTGCGGGTTCATGCCGAGTCCCGAGAACGCCAGTTCGGTCATCTGCGTCCGGGCCACGAACACCGCTCCGGCCGCGTCCAGGCGGGCCACGACCGGCGCGTCGCGATCGGCGACGCGCCCGCGTTCGAGGAGCGCGCGCGATCCCGCGGCCGAGATCTCCCCCTCCATGTCGATCAGGTCCTTGATCGCGATCGGTGCGCCCTGGAGCGGTCCGAGGTCGACGCCGACCTCGAAGGCGCGTTCGGCCCGGCGCGCCTGCGCACGGGCGCGCTCGGCCGTCACGACGCGGACGGCCTCGTCGACGTCGAGCCGTGCCAGGACCGTTTCGGTCGCGTCGGTGGGCGAGACGGCGCCGCTCCGGAAGGCGGCGGCAAGCTCGGTCAGCGTGAGGTCGGTCGGGCGGTGGGCCATGCCCGCATGCTACCGGGAGGGCCGGAACGCGAACGGGTAGAGTGTCGCCGGGAGGACGCATGCAACGCAGCCGCACCGAACTCGAAGCGATGACGCACGCGGAGCTCGTGGACCGCGTGCTCGAGATGCAGGACATGCTCCGCGAAGGCCTCGCGGTCCGCGACTCGTTGCACGCCGTGCTGAACCAGGTGCTCGCCGCGAACGAAGACCAGGTGGTGCACTACGCCGACCTGGACGACACCGGCCTCGATCCCGAGGAACACGACCGAAAACGGGCCTGGGCGGCGGCACGGCACGCCGTCGCGAACCCGCTGGGCGCGATGCGGAAACGGGCGGCGGAGCGGGGCGAGTAGGTCGCGGTGCGGACCGACCAGGGCGAGTCCGCGGGTTCGGGCCGGCCCGCGTCGTACCATCGCAGGCATCGCGGGCCACGCTTCCGCCCGCGCTCGCCCTGAGGAGGCTGCCATGTCGCACGATCCCGTCCCTACCCGCCCTCGCCCCGTCCGCCTCGCCGTCGTCGGCGCAGCGCTCGCTTCGCTCCTGGCCGCGTGCGGCCTGGTCGCTACGTTCGTGCCACCGATCGAGGTCGGCGATCCGATGGGGATCGACGGCGCCGAGGTCCGTGGCGAACTCGGCAGCGAACGCCTCGCGCCCGCCGCGGTCTCCTACCTCGGTGCACGCTTTCCGTTGGCGTTCGACGACATGCTGAGCCGGGACGACCTGCGCGGCTTCTCGATCGCCAGCTTCACGACGCCGGTGGTGCTCGATCCGCGCGTGCGCGTCGAGGGGCCGGACGGGACGACGGAGGGCGACTACCCGGACACCGTGACCGTGACCGGCCTGTGGATGAACGTCAGCATCGAAGACGACGACCACGGTCCGGTCACGTTCGGCGGCTCCGCGACCGACTGGAACGTCGCGTTCGACAAGGAGTCGTGCGACGCGGACGGCTGCACCTACCGCGCGACGGTCGGTCCCGACTCTCCCGTCCAGGTGCGCGCCACCGATCCGGACGACCTCCGCACGCTGGTGGACATCCTGGCGATCGACGACGGGAACACGCCGAACCGCGGCCATTTGGACGTCGAGATCCGCGTCGACGCCGAGCCCGCGGTCCACGGCTTCACGGCCACGTTCCGCCTGGCTACCGACGGGTCGCGAGTGCGTCTGGGCGGCTAGGTCCGACCGAACCGGTGACGAACGAACGCGCCGCTCCGGTTCCGGAGCGGCGCGCTAGGTTGGCTCGGCGGGTAGGATTCGAACCTACGACCAATCGGTTAACAGCCGATCGCTCTACCACTGAGCTACCGCCGACCGAGACCCGAACGAAGCGGGCGACGAAGAGCCTAGCACGGACCGCCGGCGGACTCAAGAGCCGGCGCTGCGCGCGACTCGGGACCGGTTCAGGTCCGGGTCAGGGCAGCGCGTCGGGATCGACCGCGGGCAGGGCGCCCAGGGCCGGCTTCGCGAACAGGTACCCCTGCTGGCGCGTCACGCCCAGGTCCAGGAGCACGTCGCGTTCGCCCGTCGACTCGATCCCCTCGGCGATCACCTCGATCCCGAGGTCGGCGCAGATGCGGACGATGCCTGCGACGATCGTCCGTCGCGCGGGGTCGGCCGGCAGGTCGCGGATCAACTCCATGTCGATCTTCACGAAGTCGGTCTGGAACGCCGCGAGCAGGTTCAGGCCGGCGTAGCCGGCGCCGAAGTCGTCGATCGCGGTGCGGAACCCGCGGCTCTGGTAGTGCTCGACGATGTCGCGCATGTGGCCCTTGTCCGCGACGCGTTCCCCCTCGGTGAGTTCGAAGACGATGCGATCGGTGGGGAAGGCGTGGCGGCTCGCGGCGGCGAGCGTCGTGCGCAGGCAGCGTTCCGGGTGGTAGACGGCGTTCGGCAGGAAGTTGATGTGCAGCGCGCACGGGAGGTTCAACTCCGCGGCCGTCCGGATCGCGACGGTGCGGCAGTTCTGGTCGAAGCGATACTGCGTCCCCTCGGACACCCGTTCGAACACCCAGCCGGCGCCTTGGCCCTCGGGCCCGCGGACCAACGCCTCGTAGGCGACGGGCGTGCCGGACGGAAGATCGACGATCGGTTGGAACGCCATGGAGATCTCGAAGCCCAACTCGCCGGCGTCGGCGCAGCGGGCGCAGGCGTTCGGGTCGTTCACGGCGGGCACGGGCGGTAGGGTACCCGTTCCCGACGACCGCTGTCCATCGCGCGCACGCCGTCGCTCGCGCGCCCCCGACCCCGAGCCGTGCGCGCGGTACCGTCGGGCATGGACCTGAACGCGTACCAACGCCGCGCCCGTGCCACCGCCCTCTACCCGGAGGACGCGAAACTGCTCTACCCCGTCCTGAAGCTGTCCGGCGAGGCGGGCGAGGTCTCCGAGAAGCTCGGGAAGGCGATGCGGGACCGTGGCTGGTCGCCGGGCCATGAACTACCCGAGGAGGTGCGCGACGACCTGGTGCGCGAGCTCGGCGACGTGCTCTGGTACGTCGCGAGCGTGGCGGCCGACCTGGGCGTCGACCTGCGGACGGTGGCGGAGCGGAACGTCGCGAAGCTCGCCGACCGCGCCGAGCGCGGGACGCTGCACGGCTCGGGCGACGACCGCTGAAGCGCCCGCCCGCCCGGCCGGCTCGGGCCGGCCGGGCGGGCGGGCGCCTACGGCGTGACGATCCCTTCGAAGGCGTGCGCCAGATCGGTCGACTCTTCCCCTAGGCGCAGCGGCCGGCCGCGGCTCGCCGAATCGTAGGCGGCCAGCACCAACCGCACCGCCTCCAGGCCGTCCTCCCCGGTGCACGGGTTCTCCCCCTCGTCGCGCACGGCGGCGTGGAAGGCACGGATCTGCCGGGTGTGGGCGCGCTCGCCGGCGTAGGCGACGGTCGCGACGTCGGTCCCGTCCCAGGTGGTGCCGGGCGAGTCGCGGAAGGCGTGCCGCAGGACCGGCTCCTGGTGGCGGTTCGTCCACTCGAGCGACCCGCGCGTGCCGTAGATCCAGAAGCCCTCCTCCCAACCGGTCGCGGTCCACGACGCCTCGATCGCGCCGAGCGCTCCGGACGCGAAGCGGAGCGACACGTGGGCGGTGTCCTCGAGCTCGATCGGCCAGCGGCGGGTGGCGACCCGCGCGAACACCTCGTCGACGTCGCCGGCGAAGTACCGGGCGAGGTCCATCAGGTGACAACCGTTGTCGAGGAGGGTCCCACCGCCGCCCGTCGCGCGCGTCGCGAAGCTGGGCCGGACGGCGTCGGCGCCGCCCCAGTCGTGCGCCTGCCGTAGCCGGACGTAGCTCACCTCGCCGATCGTTCCCGCGTCGACGAGCCGACGGGCGTGCGCCACGGCGCCGTCGGACCGCAGCTGGTGGCCGATCTGGAGGACCACGCCGGCCCGCTCGCAGGCGACGATCATCGACCGCGCCTGGTCCAGGTCGAGCGCGATCGGCTTCTCGCACAGAACGTGCACGCCGGCCGCGGCGGCGGCCCGCACCAGGTCGTGGTGGGTCGAGACGGGCGTGGCGATGCTGACGACGTCCAGTTCGGCCTCCCGAAACATCCGGGCGGCGTCCTCGTACGCCGCCGGGACGTTCCAGGCTTCGGCCCGTTCCGCCAGGGTACCGGGGTCGGCGTCGCAGATCGCGACGACGTCGGCGCCGGCGGCGCGGTGGCCGTCCAGGTGGAGCTGCGAAATGCCGCCGGTGCCGACGATGCCGGCGCGCGGTCGCTTCGGTCGCGGGCGTGGGGTCACGTGGGTCGCCTCCCTGGGGACGGTGGCGCGGACGCGGGCCCGCGCACGACGGCGGGCGCGCCGTTCGATTCGTGTCGGATGCTACCCGAGTCCGCTCAGGCCCGACCGAACTCGCGGGCGATCATCCACTCCGGGAGGGAGAGGAACCCTTCGAGGGCGAGCGCCACGCCGCCCATCGTCACGGCGTCGGCGCCGAAGGCGGAGAGGCGCACCTCGCAGCTCCGGCGCGGCGGGTCGAGGGCGTCGCGATCCAGGGCGGCTTCGATCTCCTGCCGCATCCGGGCCGCGGCGACGGCGAAGGTACCGCCGAGCACGATCCGCTCCGGGTTGAGCAGGTTGACCAGATCGGCGCAGGCGTCGCCCAGGACCTCGCCCGCCTCGTGCAGGACCTCCCGGGCGCGGGCGTCGCCGGCGTCGTCGGCCGCGGCCAGCGCCTCGAGGTCGCGGACGTTCAGGCCGCGCTCGCGGGCGGCGCCGAGGAGCGCCGCTTCGGAGAGGTACGCCTCGAGGCAGCCGCGTCCGCCGCACCCGCACAGGCGTCCGCCACGGCGGACCTTCATGTGGCCGACCTCGCCGGCGAACCCGTCGTGGCCACGGTACAGGCGGCCTCCCAGGTACAGCGCGCCGCCGATCCCCGAGTGTCCGGCGAGCACGAGGAGGTCCTGCACGTCCGGATCCGGGCCGAACAGGAGTTCGGCCAGTCCGGCCGCCTTGGTGTCGTTGTCGACGTAGACCGGGGCGCGGATCCGTTCGGTCAGCACCGAGCCGACCGCCACGTCGCGCCAGCGGAGGTTGGGCGCGAGACGGAGCCGGCCCTCCCGGTCGAAGAGGGCGGGCACCCCCACGCCGACGGCGCGGATCGAGGACGGTTCGCGGCCCGCACGGGCGATGATCCGGCCGATGCCGTCGACCAGCGCATCGAGGGCGCGGCCGGGGTCGCGTTCGCCCGGGAGTTCGAGGGTGGCCAGCGGTCCACCCGTCAGCGTCGCGGCGAGCAGGCGGATCGAACCGGGCTCGAGCCGAGCGCCGATCAGGATGCCGGCGGACCGGCCGACGTGCAGCGCCCGTTCCGGGCGGCCGCGGCGGCCGGAGGCGACCGGTTCGCCCCGCTCCAGGAGTCCGTCGGCGACCAGGGCCGCGACCACGGTCGAGACGGTGGCTTTGTCGAGGCCGGTGCGTTCGGCGACGCGACGTTGCGACGCGCCCGGTTCGCGCCGCACGGCGTGAAAGACGCGGGCGGTGTTGACCTGACGGATCAGCGCGGGATTGACGCGGGGACCACGCGGCATCGTCGGACCTCCCCCCTTTCCCTTCCGCGACGCATCCCCGGTGCGGCGCCGTCCGAGGAGGGACGTCCGACCGTTGACGCGTCGCGATGGCGGCAGTATGCTCGCTTTTAGTTCGATAGTCAATTCTATTTCGCGCCGGCCCAGACGCCCCGCTCCCCCGTAAGGAGATCATGGACGCGACGACGCCCGACCCGAAACCGCTGCTCGCCTGTCGCGAGCTGCGCAAGTCGTTCGGACCGATCGAGGTCCTGCACGGCGTCGACCTCGACCTGCGTTCCGGCGAGGTCCACGCGATCATCGGCGAGAACGGCGCCGGCAAGTCGACGCTGATGAAGTGCCTCTCCGGGTACGAAGCGCCGAGCGGCGGCGAGATCCTCCTCGACGGCCGACCGACGCGGTTCGCCGGCAGCGGTCCGGCCGAGTCGGCCGGCGTGGTCCTGATCCACCAGGAGCTGGCGCTGGTCGACGATCTCGACGCCGCCGCCAACATCTTCCTGGGGCGCGAGCCGACCACCCGCTTCGGCCTGCTCGACCGGCGCCGCATGGACCGGGAAGCCCGCGCGCTGCTCGACCAGCTCGAGACCCGCGTCGACCTCCACGTGCCGGTCCGCCAGCTCGCGGTGTCCCAACGGCAGATGATCGAGATCGCCAAGGCGGTCGCCCGCGACGCGCGGGTGCTGTTCATGGACGAACCGACCGACGTGCTCACCGGCACCGAGACCGAGGTCCTCTTCGCGCTGATCCGACGGCTCCGCGAAGCGGGCGTCGCCATCGCCTACGTGTCGCACAAGCTCGACGAGATCGAACGGATCGCCGATCGCGTGACGGTGCTCCGCGACGGAAACCACGTCGCCACGAAGGCGGTGACCGACACCGACGCGCCCGAGATGGCCCGCCTGATGGTCGGCCGCGAGCTGACCGACCTCTACCCCGACAAGCGTCCCGCACCCGACGCGCCCGAACGCCTCCGCGTCCGGAACCTGACGGTGCCCGGGTACGCGGAAGGCGTGTCGTTCGAACTGCGCGCCGGCGAGGTCCTCGGCTTCGCCGGCCTGGTCGGCGCCGGGCGGACCGAGACGTTCGAAGGGCTGCTCGGGCTGAGACCGGCGCGCGGAGAGGTCTTCGTGAACGGCGCCCCCGTCCGCATCCGACGGCACGAGGACGCCCACCGCCACGGCCTCGCCTACCTCACCGAGGACCGCAAGGGAAAGGGCCTGATCCAGTCGATGCCGCTCACGCCGAACCTCACGCTCCAAGCGCTGCGCCGATTCGCCCGACCGCTGATCGACCGACGCGCCGAGCGCGCAGCGTTGCGGGAGGCGATCGAGACGTACGACATCCGTACCGGCCGGGTCGAGGCCCGGGCGACCGAGCTGTCGGGCGGCAACCAGCAGAAGCTGGTCGTCGCCAAGATCCTGCTCGACGAGCCGCGGATCGTGATCCTGGACGAACCGACCCGCGGGATCGACGTCGGCACGAAGCGCGAGATGTACTTCCTGATCCGCGACCTGGCCGCGAGCGGCCTCGCCGTCGTGGTGATCTCCAGCGAGCTTCAGGAGGTCATCGGCCTCGCCCATCGCGTCGTGGTGATGCGGTCGGGCCGGGTGACCGGCATCCTCGAGGAGCACGAACTCACCGAGCACGAGATCGTCCAGTACGCCACCGGACTCAAGAACCGAGGAGTGGAACCGCATGAGCACGCCGCCTGACGCCGCCGCCGTTCCCTGGACGCGCCGGATCCCCTGGCAGACCCTCACGCCCCTGCTCGGCCTGTTCGTGCTGGTCGTGATCGGCGCGATGCTGAGCGACTCGTTCCTGTCGGCGAGCAACGTCACGAACGTCCTCACCCGGAGCGCCTTCATCGGCATCATCGCCGTCGGCACGACCTTCGTGATCATCGCCGGCGGCATCGACCTCTCGGTCGGCTCGATGGCGGCGTTCGTCGCCGGCAGCATGATCCTCGGGATGAACTGGATGCTCGGCCTCGGGCTCGCCGAAGGCGTCGTGCTCGCCCTCGGCATCGTCCTGGCGGTGGTGCTCGGACTGGCGGCCGGTTCGTTCAACGGGTTCACGATCACCCGCGGGAAGATCGAACCGTTCATCGTCACCCTCGGCGCCCTCGGGATCTTCCGCTCGCTGGTCACCTACCTCGCCGACGGCGGCACGATCTCGCTCGACTTCGCCATGCGCGGGCTGATCCGCCCCCTCTTCTACGGCAGCTTCCTCGGCGTCCCGTGGCCGCTCTGGATCTTCGGCGCGGTCGCCGTGATCGGCTCGATCGTGCTCCACCGGACCCGCTTCGGCCGCTACGTGTTCGCGATCGGCAGCAACGAGGACGTGGCCCGCTACTCGGCGATCCCCGTCCGCCGGATCAAGACCCTCACGTACATCATCCAGGGACTGTGCGTCGCGATCGCCGTCATCATCTACGTGCCCCGCCTCGGCAGCGCCTCCGGCTCGACCGGCGTGCTCTGGGAGCTCGAGGCGATCGCCGCCGTGATCATCGGCGGCACCGCCCTCAAGGGCGGGTCCGGTCACGTCTGGGGCACGATCGTCGGCGCCGTCCTGCTCTCGACCATCGGCAACGTCCTGAACCTCACCGACGTCATCAGCAACTACCTGAACCAAGCGGTGCAGGGCGTCATCATCATCCTCGCCGTGCTGCTCCAGCGCGGTCGGGGCCGTTGAGAGGGGGTGGTCGCCGCCAGGTTCCTACGCCACGCCTGACGCACGCCCGACCCGAACGTACGCCCCCCGTGCACTCGCTCCAGGAGGTTCCATGAAACGCATCTCGATCCTGCTCGCCTTCCTGCTCGCCTCGGCCTTCGCCTGGGCCCAGGACGACGTCGTCACCATCGGCGTCTCGATCCCCGCCGCCACCCACGGCTGGACCGGCGGCGTCAACTGGTGGGCCGACAAGGCCATGAACGACATCCAGGAGCGCCACCCGAACGTCCGCTTCGTGATCAACACCGCCGGCAGCGCCACCGAACAGGCGAACGACCTGCAGGACATGGTCGCGATCGACCAGATCGACGCCCTCGTGATCCTGCCGTTCGAGTCCGACCCGCTGACCGAACCGGTCGCGCAGGTCAAGGAGGCCGGAGTTCTGGTCACCGTGGTCGACCGCGGCCTGATCGACCCGACGATCCAGGACATCTACGTCGCCGGCAACAACCCCGAGATGGGACGCGTCAGCTGCGAGTACATCGCCGACCGCCTGGGCGGCGAAGGGAACATCGTGGTGCTGCGCGGCATCCCCACCGTCATCGACAACGAGCGCGTCGAAGGCTGCATGGAGGTGCTCGACGCCACGAACATCGAGGTGCTCGCCTCCGAGTACGCGAACTGGAACCGCGACGACGGGTTCGAAGTGATGCAGGACTTCCTGGCCCGCTTCGACCAGATCGACGCGGTCTGGGCGCAGGACGACGACATCGCCGTCGGCGTGATCGCCGCGCTCGAGCAAGCGAACCGTCAGGACGAGATGTTCATCGTCGGCGGCGCCGGCATGAAGGAGATGATCGCCCGCGTGATGGAGGGCGACGACCTGATCCCCGTGAACGTCCTCTACCCGCCCGCCATGATCGCGACCGCCATGGAAGTCACCGCGCTGTACTACGTCAGCGACGTGCCGGTCCTGGGCGAGTACATCCTCGGCGCCACCCTGATCACCGAAGAGAACGCCGAGCAGTACTACTTCCCCGACGCCGCCTTCTGAGTCCGGCGTCCACGCCACGAACCTTCGGGGGCGACCGGTCGCGGTCGCCCCCTACCCCACGGAACCGAAGGAAGGAGCACCATGCCCCGACCCGTCACGCTCTTCACCGGCCAGTGGGCCGACATGCCGCTCGCGGAGCTCGCACCGCTCGCCCAGGAGATGGGGTACGACGGACTCGAGCTCGCCTGCTGGGGCGACCACGTCGATGTCGTCCGAGCCGCCGACGATCCCTCCTACGCCTCGGGACGACGCGAGCTGCTCGCCCGCCACGACCTGAGCCTGCACGCGATCGGCAACCACCTGCTCGGGCAGGCGGTCTGCGACCGCATCGACGAACGCCACCAGGCGGTCCTCCCCCCGCGCGTGTGGGGCGACGGCGACCCCGAAGGGGTCCGACGCCGCGCCGCCGAGGAGATGAAGACCACCGCCCGCGCCGCCCGGGCGCTCGGCGTCGACGTGGTCAGCGGCTTCACCGGCAGCTCGATCTGGCACGCCCTCTACGCCTTCCCGCCGACCGATCAGGCGTTCTGGAAGCGCGGCTTCGACGACTTCGCCGAACGGTGGGGGCCGATCCTGGACGCCTTCGACGCCGTCGACGTGAACTTCGGGCTGGAGGTGCACCCCACCGAGATCGCCTTCGACGTCGCCAGCGCCCAGCGCGCCCTCGAAGCGGTCGGCCACCACCCCCGTTTCGGCTTCAACTACGACCCCAGCCACCTGGCCTACCAGGGCGTCGACTACGTGAAGTTCCTGCGCACCTTCGAGGACCGCATCTTCCACGTGCACATGAAGGACGTCTGGTGGGGCCGGGGCGACGGCACCGTCGGCGTCTTCGGCGGCCACACCGACTTCGGCGACGCCCGCCGCTTCTGGGACTTCCGCAGCGTCGGCCGCGGCGACGTCGACTTCGAAGAGATCGTCGTGGCGCTCAACGACATCGGCTACGAGGGTCCGCTCTCGATCGAGTGGGAGGACGCCCGCATGGACCGGGTCCACGGTGCGACCGAGTCGGCCTCGTTCACCCGCTCCCTCGACTTCGCGCCCGCCGGCGGCGCCTTCGACGCCGCCTTCGCCCGGGACGACGGATGATCCGCGAACCGGCCGAACCGATCCGCCTCGGCATGGTCGGCGGCGGCAAGGACGCCTTCATCGGCGGCGTCCACCGCATCGCCGCGCGCCTCGACGGCACCTACCGACTGGTGGCCGGCGCCCTCTCCTCCACCCCCGACAAGGCCCGCGCGAGCGGCGAAGCGCTCGGCCTGCCGCGGGTGTACGACGACTGGGCCTCGATGCTGGCGGGCGAGCGTGCGCTGCCCGAGGACGAACGGATCGAAGCGGTCTCGGTGGTCACCCCCAACCACGTGCACCATCCGGTCGCCAAGGCGTTCGCCGACGCCGGCATCCACGTGATCTGCGACAAGCCGCTCGCCGTGAACGCGGGCCAGGCCGACGAGCTGGTCCGCACCACCGACGCCTCGGGCGTCGTGTTCGGCGTCACGTACAACTACACCGGCTACCCGATGGTGCGCCAGGCACGCGCCATGGTCCGCGACGGCCGCCTGGGCGAGCTCCGCAAGGTGATCATCGAGTACAACCAGGGCTGGCTCGCCGACGCGCTCGAGAACGAGGGCGTCAAGCAGGCCGAGTGGCGCACCGACCCGGCCCGCAGCGGCGCCGCCGGCGCGATCGGCGACATCGGCAGCCACGCCGAGAACCTCGTCTCGACCGTCACCGGCCTCGAGCTCGAGGCGATCTGCGCCGACCTGACCACCTTCGTACCCGGCCGCAGGCTCGACGACGACGGAAACCTGCTGCTCCGCTTCCGCGGTGGCGCCCGCGGCGTGCTCATCGCCAGCCAGGTCCAGGTCGGGGACGAGAACGACCTGCGGCTGCGCGTCTACGGCAGCGACGGGGCGCTCACCTGGCATCAGGAGCAACCGAACCGGCTCTGGTTCGTCCCGAACGGCGCCCCGCCGCAGCTGCTGACCCGCAACGGACCGGGCCTCCACGGCGACGCCCTCGCCGCCGCCCGCATCCCGCCCGGCCATCCGGAGGGCTACCTCGAAGCGTTCGCGAACGTGTACGCCGAGATCGCCTCGGCGATCCGCGGCGGGACCGGCGACTTCCCCACGGTCCGCGACGGCGCCCGCGGCGTGCGCTTCATCGAGACGACCGTCGCCTCCGCCGCCAGCGACGCCAAGTGGACGCCGTTCCCCACGGAGACCGCTTCGTGAGCGGCGACCGCTACGCCCCCACCCGGGAGGACCGCTTCACCTTCGGACTGTGGACGGTCGGGAACGTCGGCCGCGACCCGTTCGGCGAACCGACCCGGCCGACCCTCGACCCGGTCGACACGGTGCACGCCCTCTCCGACCTGGGCGCCTGGGGCGTCAACTTCCACGACGACGACCTCGTCCCGCGAGGCGCGCCCGCCGCCGAGCGGGACCGGATCGTGCGACGCTTCCGCGAGGCGCTCGACGCCACCGGCATGGTGGTGCCGATGGCGACGACGAACCTGTTCGCCGACCCGGCGTTCAAGGACGGCGCCTTCACCAGCGCCGACGCCAGGGTGCGCGCCTACGCGCTGCAGAAGACGATGCGCGCGATGGACCTCGGCGTCGAACTGGGCGCGCGCACCTACGTGTTCTGGGGCGGCCGCGAAGGGTCGGAGGTCGACGGCGCCGGCAAGCTCCTCGACGGACTCGGCTGGTATCGCGACGCGCTGAACTACCTCGCCGACTACGCCGAGGCACAGGGCTACGACCTCCGCTTCGCCCTGGAACCGAAGCCGAACGAACCGCGGGGCGACCTGTTCCTCCCCACCGTCGGATCGCTGCTCGGCTTCATCGCCACCCTCGACCGACCCGAACGGTTCGGCGTGAACCCCGAGTTCGCGCACGAAGCGATGGCCGGCCTCTCCTTCCCGCACGCGCTGGCGCAGGCGATCGACGCCGGCAAGCTGTTCCACGTCGACCTGAACGACCAGAAGATGGCCCGCTTCGATCAGGACCTGCGGTTCGGCGCCGAGAACGCCAAGACCGCCCTCTTCACCGTCGCCCTGCTCGAGAAGCGCTACGACGGACCGAAGCACTTCGACGCGCACGCGCTCCGAACCGAGGACGCCCGCGGCGTGTGGGCGTTCGCGGCCGGCTGCATGCGCACCTACAAGATCCTGGCCGAGAAGGCGCGCCGGCTCGAGGAGGACGACGAGCTGCGGCAGGCGATCGCCGCCTACCGCATGCCGGACGCCGAGCTCGAGGGGCTGATGCGGTTCTCGCCCGAGAACGCCTCCGCCCTCAAGGACCGGTCCCTACCGCTCGACGAGCTGCGCACGCGCGGTCCCGGCCTCGAACGGATCGACCAGATGGTGACCGAAGTCCTGCTGGGCGTCCGGTGACGAACTCGGCGACGGCTCCCGAGGTCCGGACCGAACCGAACGCGCACGCAGGCGTGACGGTCGGCCTGGACGTCGGGACCAGCGGCCTCAAGGCGGTCGCCACCACCCCCGACGGAAACGTGATCACCGAGGCGAGCGCCGGCTACCCGCTCGACACGCCCCGGCCCGGGTGGACGGAACAGCATCCCGAAGCGTGGTGGCGCGCCGCCGCCGAAGCGCTCGCGACGCTGGTCGCCGAAGTCGGTGCCGACCGGATCGCCGCGCTCGGCGTCTCCGGCCAGATGCACGGCATGGTGCCGCTCGACGACGGGGATCGGCCGATCCGCCCGGCCCTGCTCTGGAACGACCAACGCACCGGCGTCCAGGTGCGCGCGATCGAAGCGGCCGTGTCGCGGACCGAGCTGGTCCGCCGCACCGGCAACCCCGCCGTCACCGGCTTCCAGCTTCCCAAGGTCCTCTGGCTCCGGGACGAGGAGCCGGAAGCGTTCGCCCGGGTGCGGACGATCCTCTTCCCCAAGGACTGGATCGCGCTGCGCCTCACCGGCGCGCGCGGCACCGAACCGACCGACGCGACCGGCTCCGGCGCCTGGTCGCTCGCGGACCGCGACTGGGATCGCGACCTGCTCGGCCGGCTCGACCTGGACCCCGCCCTGTTCCCGGTCGCGGCCGCCTCGGACGCGATCGTGGGCGAGGTGACGCGGGCCGCGGCCGACGCGACCGGCCTGCGGCCCGGTACGCCGGTCGTGGCCGGCGCGGGGGACAACGCCGCCGCCGCCACCGCCCTCGGACTCGGGCGCGCGGCCCCCGGGATCGGCTCGATCAGCCTCGGCACCTCGGGCGTGCTGTTCGCCCCGGTGGCGGAGCCGGTACCCGACCCGCTCGGCCGGGTGCACCTGTTCGCGCACGCCGACGGTACCTGGACGTTGCTCGGCGTGACCCTCGCGGCCGCCGGCTCCCTCGCCTGGTGGGCCCGACGCGCCGGCGTGGCCGACGAGGGGATCGGCGCGGCGGTCGCGCGAGCGCTCGGCCGACCGGTCGGAGCGGGCGGCGTGACGTTCCTGCCGTACCTGGCGGGGGAACGGAGCCCGTTCCTCGATCCGGACCTGCGCGGCGGGTTCCACGGCCTTTCCCTCGCGACCACCGACGAGGACCTGACGCGCGCGGTGCTCGAGGGGGTCGTGTTCTCGCTGCGCGACGTATGGCGGGTGATGGAGCCGCTCGGCACGCCGGAGCGCCTGCTGGCGACCGGAGGCGGTGCGCGCGGCGACGGTTGGTTGAAGTTGGCCGCGGACGCGTTGCAGGTGCCGATCGGCGTCCCTCGCGCGATCCCCGGTGCCGCGCACGGGGCCGCGGCCCTGGCCTGGCGTGCCCTCGGGACCGAGGTCCCCGCGCCGACGGTGGACCGCTGGATCGAACCGACGGAGCACCCGGCGCTCGACGAGGCCTACGCCCGCTTCCGGTCGCTCGCTCCGGCCCTCGGTCCGGACGACGGCTGACCCTCCCCTGCTCCGCCGGACGCGGAACCGCGCCCCCGCACGCGGCGGTATCGTCCCGCATGCACGATCCCGAAGCGACCCGGGCCGAACCGTCCGCACCGGTCACGATCCACCCCCTGACGACCGCCGCCGCGATCCGTCCGCTCGAGGAGCTGCAGCATCGCGTGTGGGGGTTCGATCCGGTCGAGGTCGTGCCGCTCCACGTGCTCCTCACCGCCGCCCGGCACGGTGGCTCGTTGCTCGGCGCCTACCGCGGCGACCGGATCGTCGGGTTCGCCTTCGGCTTCCGCGGCACCGACGTGGACGGCGCGCCGGTGCTCTGCTCGCACCTGCTCGCGGTCGCCCCGGAGGCGCGTGGCGCGGGCGTCGCGGTCGCCCTCAAGCACGCCCAGCGGACCGCCGCCCTCGCCGCCGGGCTGCGCCGCGTCGTGTGGACCTTCGACCCGCTCGAGCACGGCAACGCCCGCCTGAACCTGGCCCGTCTCGCCGCCCGCAGCGACCGCTACCTGACCGACCTGTACGGCACGCTGCGCGACGCGCTCAACGCCGGGCTGCCGACCGACCGGCTCGAGGTCGTCTGGGACCTCGAGGCGCCGGAGGTGGTCGCGGCCTGCGCCGGTCCCGCCGCGGGACGGGCGGACGAAGGTCCCGCGGGCGGCGCGCGTCCGGGGGCGCCCGACCGGTTCGGTCCGCGGCTCGACCCGGACGGGCCCGGCGGCGGCGTCGCCGATCCGGAC